>CAMDKT010000425.1 GCA_945900935.1 Candidatus Sulfopaludibacter sp. SbA3
CGTCCGCGCCGCCGGCAATTTGCTGAAGAAGTGTCGGACGGTCTTGCTGAAAGATGTCCTTGAGAACGACATCGTAATTGAAGCCGATAGGGCTCTGCGAGCCAGGGGAGGCCGCCCCGGCGCTAGCCCGCCGGGGCCGCGAAACCGTGCGTTTCGCCCTTACAACTATCGTAACTCGTTACGTGGCTCCAATTCGCGCCCTTGACAGCCGCGTTCTGTCTATATATGCTGCCAATCACACCGATGCTTTCGGTTGACGAGCGGCTCGGCCTTTTCGCAACACCCGGATCGCGCTTCACCGAAGTAAATCCAATTCAAACTAGGGAGTTGTAATGCTATGCGAACTGCTATTCGCTCGATCATTTGCATTCTTGTTCTCTCGCTCGTGGCCCTTGCCCAGACGGGGCAGGGCATCATTACAGGGATTGTCACCGACGCCAGCGGCGCAGCCATTCCCAACGTAGCGATTCGGGTCACCGACAAATCCACCCAGTTCGTCTACACCGCGACAACCAACGTCGAGGGGCTCTACCGCGCTCCCTACCTGAATCCCAGCGTCTATGAAGTCTCGTTCGAGGCGCAGGGATTTAAGCGCGTCCTACGGTCGTCGGTTCAGGTTCGTTCAACCGAAACGGCGCGAGTCGACTTGCGCATGGAAGTCGGCAATGTGGCCGAACAGGTGGAAGTCTCGGCCTCGGTGGCGCTCCTGGAATTGGAGACGTCGGTCACCGGCCATCTGGTAACCGGCACAGAACTAGTCAAGCTCCCCACCCCGCAGATGAAAATCGAGAGCATGTTGTGGCTGGTCCCCGGCGTGACTTCGCAGAACGGCGCAGGACACTCCGCCGGCGGCCGGTCGCGCGCGTTTACCATGGCTAACGACGGCGTCTCCGGCATGACGCCGGGAACGGGATCCCTCGGCACCGCCAGGAACATGTCGACGTCCCAGCACGCCATGGAAGAGATCAAAATATTAACCACGGTCCTGCCCGCCGAGTACGGACATTCCGGCGGCGGCCTGATGAACATTTCCTACAAGAGCGGCGGCAATCAGTTGCATGGCGTGGCCGAAGAACGTTATATGGCCCGGCACTTCATCCACCGCAACTGGCAGGACGCGCAAGTACCCACCAATAACTTCGGCTTCCATTTGCTGTCGGCGATGATCAGCGGTCCCATCGCCATTCCCAAGATCTACAATGGCCGCAACAAGACGTTCTTCATGTGGGCGTTTCAGCGCCACCACGAAAAAGCGTCTGAAAATAACAACACCGCTGTGCCATCGCCCGCAATGCTCGCCGGGGATTTCAGCTTCGGCGGCATTGGACAGCCGGTCTTCGATCCGGCCTCATTGACCCGTGCCGCCGATGGCACCTACAGCCGGACCCAGTTCCCGGGAAATCGAATTCCCTTGAACCGCGTCGATCCGGTTTACAGCAAATTTATGAGCCTGAAGCCCTTCACCGACGAGAACAACCGCTTCAACCAGGCCTTTAACACCGCTGTCGGACCGCGCGACAACTTGAGCGCCGATACCGTATTCCGCTCTTATCGAACGAGTTTCGACACCAAAATCGACCATTCGTTTTCCGACCGCCACAAAATGTTCGGCCGATGGTCGCATTTCCGCCACCGGTCGTTTAATGGGCGCTGGCAGATTGCCGCCGCAAACCGGGAGATGGATTTCAATACGGTACCCCTACCGATAAATCATAACCAGCTTGTTGTCTCCGATACTTTCACAGTGAGTCCAACCGTCGTCAACGAGTTGCGCTTGGGATTCAACCGCCGCTTCAACATCCGCGAACCGGGCAGCGTAGGAAAGAACTGGGCCCAACAGTTCGGCATTCCCAACGTGAGCCCGGATACCATGCCGTCATTCGTCTGCGCGGGAGTATTTACCGCGGAGTGTCCCGGCGGCCAGGCCGGCCGCAGACTGATCATCGACTTCCCCGGAGGTGTTACGCAGGATGTGAACGAGAGTTTTAGCTTGCAAAACAACGTGACCAAAGTCTCGGGCCGCCATGTCTACAAAATGGGATATGAACTCATGCGGACCCGCCACAACGTGCGCGTCGCGGCCAATCCATCGGGCGTCTACCACTTCGGCGGCACAGACTTTCCCTTCCGTCCCAACACCGGAAACGCCTATGCGGCCTTTATGCTGGGTTCGGTAACACGCGCCGATTTCACACGGGAACTCGCCACCTGGCTGCCTCGCTGGTGGGGCCACGCATTCTATTTTCAGGATGATTTCAAGATCAAGCGGAACCTCACCTTGAACATCGGACTTCGCTGGCAGTATGAATCGCCGTTCTCCACCAAATACGGCCAACAGAGCCAGTTCGACCCCCAGGCCCGTGATCCGCTCACCGGCCGCACCGGCGCAATCGTCCATGGAAAGGGTGCCCTATCGCGACGGGACATGAACAACTTCCAGCCCCGCCTGGGACTGGCCTACACCATGAACTCCAAGCTCGTCTTCCGGGGCGGAGTCGCGGTGAATACGCTGGATTTGTGGACAAATGGACTGAATGAGAACTTTGAGGAGTATCTCGCATCCGCCGCCGTGGAACGGGAGCCGGGCAATCCGGACGTGGCATTTTATCTGCGCAACGGTCCGCCCGCAACGCCATTCCGCTTGCAGGCCGATGGCACCGCTCCTTTCATTGGCACCAACTACGGGTCGCGCTCCGCCTCCTGGCGAGACCCCGGCCTGCGCATGCCCTACATCGTGAATTGGAACGGCGGGCTTCAGTACCAGTTGAGCAACACCATGGTCATGGAGGCCACCTATCAGGGTTCGGCCGGTGTCGGGCTCTTAAACCGGTGGGATATTAACCAGATTCCGCTCAACGTTTCCACTGACCCGGCGCAACTGAACACCATCTTCCGCGCCTCCCAGAACTTCAAACCCTACACCCAGTTCGGCTCCGTCTTTCACTACAGCAATTACGGTCACAGCTCCTTCCATTCGGGCACGGTGAAACTGGAAAAACGGATGGGGAACGGCTTCAGCGTCACCAGTTTCTATACCTTAGGCAAGTCGATAGACGAAGCCTCCGACGATGGGGCCGCCGGCGGAATCACGTTCTATAACCGGCGCTTGGAAAAAGGGCGTTCAAACTACGACGTCACGCACCGGTGGGTCACGTATGCACTGCTGGAACTCCCATTCGGCAAGGGCCGGAAATGGATGAACACCGCCAACTGGTTCACCAACGGCGCATTGGGCGGTTGGGAGTTGAATGTCATCCAGACGGTCGAGAGCGGCGTGCCCATGAGCTTCGGTTTCACCGGTTCCCCATCCAACTATCTGCCGGGCTCGCAGCGGGCGGACATGGCCCCTGGGCGAACCCACGACAGCATCCGGCTCGACTGGGACCGCAAGGGCCCGTGCCGGCATCAGATCGCTTGCCAGCCGGCCTGGGCCGACGTTGACGCCTTCGCTTATCCGGCCGCATTCACCGCAGGCAATTCGGGACGCAACATACTCACCGGGCCTGGGAATTTGTGGCATCAGGTCAGTATCTCCAAGACCTTCACCTTCCGCGAGCGGCTCAAGGGATCCTTGCGCTATGACGTCAACAATCCGATGAAATACTACTTCTTCGGTAACCCGAACAGTACAGTGGATCTGCGCGCCGCCAATCGCGTCAATTTCGGGAAAATTACCGGGAATCAGGGAAGTTTCTCTGGCCTGGGAGGCAGACTGTATCAACAATTGGTGTTTAAGATGGAGTTTTAGCGAGTCTCAGCGGCTGCTCACCGCCCCGCAAGCCCCCTTCACCGTCGGCCCAGGGTCGTCCTCCACGAATGCCACTTGCGCCCACCGCATCGGCCGACCGTACCAGGACGTACCCGTATCAGCGTACTGTTAACACAAAATTACAAAAATAATGGCCCCTTTCGGCCCCGTTCACGCGTCTATATGGTGAAGGGCAATCAACCCAACCATGTTCCTGCAAACATCCGACATAGCCACTGACCAGCGGCGAGGCCAAATGAGCGACATGCTCCTCTATACGGAGCACCCGTTCCTCCCCATTCACGCCGCCCTCTTCTCTAACTTCGACGGCACCTTTTCCGTCGTCGTCAGCGGCCGGGATGGCCGAAACTATGATGATTCCTACACCGTCTCCCTCGCCGGCACCAACCGCGCCGCCGCCAGCGCCATGGAAATCGTCCTCCGCCCCGTCAAGGCCGGTAACGCAGCCGACCGCGTTACTTTTGAAGACTCCGGCAGCCAATTCACCGGCATTCGCTTCGAACTCCTTCAAAGTGCTACAGTCCCCTTGGTCTGTTGACCTACGGCTGTAACTCCACCGTCACCTGCGCCCCGCCCATCGCAGCCGACACCACCGTCGACTTCAAAAATCGTCGCGACTTCGTGTCAATCCAAAAGTTAATCTTCAGATTCCCATCGGCCTCAGAAGATACCACCACCTTCCAGGCGTCAAACTCACCCCCAGCCACAGTTACTTTCTCTTCTCCGGTAACTTCCAACTCCATCGTCTTCACCTTTAGCTTCATCATGTCCAGATTGTAGAAAACAGCCTTGTAGCCCGCCGCCAACGGCAACGTCCCTAACGCCTGCGGCCCTCCCGCGCCATCGGCAAACAGCGGCCCCGGCAGCGCAATATCAATCGGACGTTCCTGCCCGTTCAGGGTCAATGTCCCCACCGCCTTGCCATCCTTCACATCAAACTGATACAACAGCCGACCCTGCTTCACCACCCGCCGCTGGACCTCCAATGTGTCCTTGGCCAATACCGTGGAATCCAACATCTCCCCGCCCGGCGTCGAAAACACTTCGCTCGCGTGCCACGCCCCATCCTCCTCTTTAAGAGTGGAGACCGTACTCATATTCATCTTCCGCTCGCCCATCACGACGCTCGCCGCATACTTCCCCACCCCCGCCCTCAGCAACGCGCCATCCGCCTTCGCCAACCCGCCTGCCTGCGTTTTCGCCTTCAACTTCACCGTCTTCGGATCCACGGTGATCTCCGCCAACCGCTTCGATACGTCCTCCGATGCGCCTTTCTGCGCCCGCCCGCCCAAGTGCTTGGCCAAAAACTTCTCCGCCGCCAAATACATCGCCATGTTATTCACCGGACGCCGAAACCCGTGGCCCTCGTCCGGCGCAACCAGATACTCCACTGGAAAATTGCGCTCGCGCAGCGCGATCACTATCTGATCCGATTCCGCCTGATTCACTCGCGGGTCATTCGCCCCTTGCACCACCATCAACGGCGACTTAATCTTCCCCGCCGAGTGCAACGGCGACTGCCGCATCAACTGCGCCTTCCCCTCCGCCGTGCCCGGATCCGCCATCCGCGCGTAAAGACTCCTCCGCCCAGCCTCCCAATACGCCGGAATCGAATCGAGCAGCGTCAACAAATTCGACGGCGCAACAATCGCCACCCCCGCCGCATACACGTCGGGCGTAAACGCCACCCCGGCCAGCGTCGCATAGCCGCCATAGGAGCCCCCCATAATTCCCACCCGCTTCGGGTCCACCGTCCCATTAGCGATCAGATGCTTCACCCCATACGTAAGATCGTCCTGCATCGTCTCGCCCCACTTCCCGTTACCGGCGTTCAAAAACTTCTTCCCAAACCCCGTCGATGCCCGGAAATTCGG
>CAMDKT010000426.1 GCA_945900935.1 Candidatus Sulfopaludibacter sp. SbA3
CCGGGAAACCCAGCCCTTCGTACCGCCCATCCGGGGCGACAATCGAGCACCCGCCGGCGACCGCCGCCACTACTCCCGCGACGCGCGCAACCAGCGGCAACCCGGTCTTTACCAGCAAGGCTTTGTCCCGCCCCATTCGGCGGCTGCCCCCTCCGGCGAGCACGAATCCCGCCGCCGCCACCAGTTCACTCCGCAACATGAGAGAATCATAGCATCCGTTGCGTGTACCAATCTCTACCACTTGAAGGGGCCCATTGAAAGGGTATAATCATTGCGACTGAAGAATGTGTTGAACAATTCGGCACAGTTACGTTTCGTTGCGGCGATTCTGACGGTCCTCCCGGCCGCCGCCGCCGCCGCCGATTCCGTTGCGGCCACGGCGGAGGACAGTGTGCGCATTGACGTCCGTGCTGATCGCCGCTCCGGCCGCCTCGTTCGGCGGGTCACCATCCAGCCGACGGTAATTGCGTCGAGAGCCGTCAACATCGCCGCCCCCGTTGCCGTAAAAGCGCCGCAAGTCTCGCTTCCTTTCGCCAAGAATCCAAAAATCAACGAAGCCGTCGAACAGGCCGCGCTCCAGTATAATCTCGATCCGCTCCTGGTACACGCCGTGATCCAAGTGGAAAGCGGCTACAACCAATACGCGATTTCCCATGCCGGCGCTCAGGGCCTGATGCAGTTGATGCCCGCCACCGCTCGATCTCTCGGCGTGCGAAACTCCTTCGACGTGGAAGAGAACATTCGCGCCGGTGTCCGCCATCTTAGAGATCTGAAGGAGACGTTTAAAGACGACCGCCTCGCCTTGGCCGCATACAACGCCGGAGCCGGCGCGGTGGACAAGTACCGGTGGATTCCGCCGTATCCGGAAACGCAGGAGTACGTTTATAAGGTCGGCAAGAAATACGGCGAAGCGCGCCGGGCAGCCGCCGTCCAAGCCGTGGCCAAGCGCGCCGTGCCGCCGCCCACTCCGACGGTGACATCGGACGAGCCCGAAACGCGACAGGTAGAATCGTTCGTTGACGCCGAAGGGCGATTGCACATGCGGACCAAATAATGCGCCATTCCTCACAATCGGCAGCCTGGCCGCTGGCAATGCTCCTGTTGTGTGTTTCGGCTCCGATGAACGCCGAAAATCTGATTTTGCAGGATGTCCGGCACTGGACTCTCAATGGCGTCACGCGCGTGGCAGTGCAATTGAATGGCAAAACGGAAGTGCGCAGGAGCCGTTTGACCAACCCGGATCGCTACTTTTTTGACTTTCAGAATACCGGCACAACCAGCAAAGGTATGCAAACCATCGCCGTCGGGGACTCGCTCGTACGCCAGATCCGCATCGCGGCGGCGAGACCCGGCGTCGCCCGCGTCGTTCTGGACCTGGTTGAATCCGCCGATGTCGTAACCAGTGAACTGGATAACCCGTACCGCCTGGTAATTGAAGTAAGGAAACATGGCGGTGGTGGACCCATACGCCCAGCCACGCCGATCCCCGAACCGGCCAAATCAGTGAGAGCATTGCGCTCATTTGTACCGCCCGCCGGTTTCAAATTGTCGATTGCGACAGTTGTTCTTCCTCCGCCGCCGGTTTTGAGTGTCGCCCGCGCGGCCGCCATTCCCCCATTACCCAAGTTCACGTTCCCAGCCTTCCGCGGCGTTTCTGCGCAGGCTGTGACGCCGCGCATTGACCCGCCCGCCGCCCGAACTGCCCGCCGAAGCGCCACCGGGGCTAATTCCATGACCCGCGCTTTGGGACTGAAGATTCGCCGGATCGTAATTGACCCCGGGCACGGCGGTCAGGATAAGGGTTCAGCCGGTCCAACCGGACTGCTGGAAAAGGAGCTCGTACTTGATGTCGCCCTCCGGCTTGGTGAACTGGTTACCGAAAACCTGGGCAGCGAAGTTATCTATACGCGCAGTGACGATCACTTCGTCCCGCTGGAGGCTCGCACAAAAATCGCCAACGACAGCCGCGCCGATCTTTTTGTATCGATCCACGCCAATGCGTCCACCATCCGGACTATTTCCGGCGTCGAAACGTATTTCCTTAGCTTCACCACTTCCAAGGAAGCACTCGAAGTGGCGGCCCGCGAAAACGCCACGAGTGATCGAAGCGTGTTTGAACTGCGAGACCTTCTCCAGAAAATCGCCCTTCAAGACAAAATCGACGAGTCCCGCGAATTTGCCACGCGCGTGAACGCGGCCCTCTATCGGGTCTGGGGACCGGTTGGGACCACGCGCAACCGCGGTGTCAAAAAGGCACCATTTGTGGTACTCATCGGCGCTTCGATGCCGTCGATCCTGACGGAAATCGGCTTCCTGTCCAATCCGCGCGATGAGAAAGAGTTGCGGAAACCGGAGACCCGTCAGAAGATCGCCGAGGCGCTCTACAAGGGAATCTCGCAGTACTCGAACTCGCTCAGCCACTTTGCCGTGGCCCGCCGCGCACAGGACAACGAATAGGTTTAGAGCAAGTCTCGACAACTCGCCGGACATCACCGAACCACCGGTAGGGAGGCCGGTGCCACTGGAGCCTCACGAAAGGTCGAGAACTGTTCTAGCGTTCCAACGACTGGTCGACCACTACCCGATTCCGCCCGAGCTTTTTCGCCTGATATAGCGCGTCGTCGGCCGCTTTGAGCAAAAAATTGCCGTGCGCGACTCCGGAACCGTTTCGATTTGCGACGCCAAAACTGGCGGTGACGGACAATTGCAGCGCACCAGTCTCCACGGGCGCGGTCGCAACCGTTTCCCGAAGCGATTCCGCGAACTCCTGCATTTCTTTTGGGTTTCGCCGGGAGACCACCAGAAATTCCTCGCCACCGTACCGGCCCAGCGCGTCCAATTCCGACAGCGCGCCGGAGATCCGCTGTGCCGTCGCGATCAAAACCGCGTCGCCGGCGGCGTGGCCAAAGGTGTCATTTACGGTCTTGAATTTGTCTAAATCGAGCATAATGACGCCTAATGGACCCGGTTCCGCTAAACAGTTCGCCAAAATTTCGGAAATCCGGCCCCGGTTCATGACTCCGGTCAAGGCGTCGTGGGTCGCCTGAAACCGCAACGCGGCCTGCGCTTTTAAGAGTTCATCCTGGAGATCGATGATTCGACGTCCGGCCCGCAACCGGACATTCAGTTCCTGCTGATCAAACGGCTTCAACACGTAGTCATCGGCACCCGCGGTCATGCCCTCAACGACATCTTCCTTTTCCGTTCGCGAGGTCAGCAGCAAAATATAGGTATACGGATCCACCCCTTTGCTGCGCACGCGCTCGCAGACTTCCAGGCCGGTCAGCCCGGGCATCATCCAATCGAGAATCGCCATCCGCGGCGCGTCCGGCTGCTGCAACGCTTCCCATGCCTGGTCGCCATCGACAGTCGTGATGACCTGATAGCCCCATTTTTTGACAATACTCTGCAGCAGATGTCGAGACACGGCGCTATCGTCCGCGATTAAAATTCTCATGAGTCGTCCGTGATGAGAATGCACAATGAGTTCATTATCGGCCAAATCCGGCGAAATCTGATATCAGTTCCAAAATCGTCCGCACCTGTTGGGTCAGCCCGCTTTTCGCCTTGGTTCTCCCTTCAAGGATACGCCTGGATTTCCCTTATTTTCAAAGAAAATTAACCCTATTTTTAACTAGTACTTTTACCCGGCGGGTACCCCCTGGCCAATCCCTTTTCACGGGAATACTCACTACTCCCTGGTCGATAAGGCTATGATGAAAGAAGCATGCCCCAAATGGAAAATTCTGTCCTGGTCCCGATGGTGGTTGAGCAGACCTCGCGCGGTGAACGTGCTTACGACATCTACTCGCGCCTGCTTAAAGAAAACATCATCTTCCTCGGGACACCGATCGACGACAACGTGGCCAATCTCATCATGGCCCAGATGCTCTTCCTGGCCGCCGAAGATCCGGAGCGCGACATCTCCCTCTACATCAACTCGCCGGGCGGATCGATTACGGCCGGGTTGGCGATCCTGGACACGATGAACCTCATCGAGCCCGATATCACGACGTACTGCCTTGGTCAGGCTGCCTCTATGGCCGCCGTGCTGCTTGCTTGCGGCACCAAAGGGAAGCGCTTCAGCCTTCCGAACTCCCGCATACTCATTCATCAGCCGTCGATGCACGGACTTGCCGGTCAGGCCACCGACATCGACATTTACGCCCGCGAGATTCTTCGCATGCGCGAGTCGCTGAACAAGATTCTGGCTGCCGCCTGTGGCCAGCCGGTGGACAAAATCGCCCGCGACGTCGACCGCGACTACATCATGGATCCTGTTCAGGCTGTCGAGTACGGCATGATTGATCGGGTCATCGCCTCCCGCGAAATTGCGAAGCCTTAAAATTCGCGACTGGAATGCGCGCCGGACGGGCGCGCATTCCAGTCGCGAGTTTTCTCTGGCGCTTAACCCAAAAAGGGATTACTTTGTAGTCGGAGGGTAAACATGCCAACCCCTCGCGTTCTATTACACGCTCCGGCTGAGCTTACGGCCGGTCGATTACGGCGTTTGGGCGAGGGAATCGGCAAAGTGGTTTATGCTTCCGAACGCTGGGTCGTCAAACGCCCTCGTTCACCGTCCGAAGTTGTGGCCCTCATATTAATTTGGAAACTGATTCCCCGCAGATTCCTCCAGCGCCCTTCCCGGCTTCTACGGCTGCTCCGAGTCTGCGTGCAAGCGGTGATGGGAGTCGTTCCCAGCAGCGTCTGGCTCAGTGCCCACGTCAAAGACGTTTGGCGCATCTATCGCTCCCGTGACCGCCGCGGCGAGCGCCTCGCACAAACACATCTGGCCGGAACGCCCTTAGTCCCGGAAGTGATCACCTTTCCGCCCATTCGCGTGGACATCGGCGGCTGGCCCGGCTGGCTGACGGTTTCCGAAGCCACAGCCCGCGTGGAGGCGACGCTGCACGAACACCTCGAACACCTTGCCAAAGACCGGGAATTCGAGGCGGTTCATCTCTGGTTGAACCGCTTTGTCGATCTGCGCCAATCCGGTTGGCAACATGGAATTTTTTCCCTCGACGCCCACCTCAAGAATTTCGGCGTCGCCGGCGATCGTATCGTCCTGCTCGATGCCGGCGGCCTCACGGATCGATGGCATGAAGTCCATGAACGCCTGATTTTCGAGGAAGTCGTGACCCAGCCGCACGTCCAGCTCGGCCTCGGATCCATTCTCGCGTCCTGCCCGGCTATTGCCGATGAGTTTGACGCCCGGTGGAAGGAAATCGTCAACCGGGAATCTGTTCTCAGCCACTGGCCGCACGCCGTTTAGGCAGCGGAAATAAATAACCTTTACATCCGTGGCCCCATTGGGTTATCAGCGCCTTGTCGTCCAAAGAGTTCAGGTATGTGTTATCGGCGTTCATCGGCGGCCCACCAGAACTGACAGGCGGAGACCATAAAAACTATAGCCCCGATGAACGCCGATAAACGCCGATTTCGGGGAACCCCCGACGACAAATGCAAGCTGTAAATGTTATTTTCCTTAGAGCGTCAATTCCATCTCCACCGCCGCCTCATCCGGATCAAAATAGCAACCCGGAGTTGTCCGGACAATCTGGAATCCGAACGCCAGGTTCAGGCGGATCATCCGCGCATTGCTCGCCCTGGTCTCAGTCGCGACGCGGGCATAC
>CAMDKT010000427.1 GCA_945900935.1 Candidatus Sulfopaludibacter sp. SbA3
CGACGGCCGCCTGGAAGAACACGGCCACCGCAATCACATGCGCGCCATCAACGCCATCAATCACGCCGGCAGCATTAAGGGCGCCGTCGATTCCGGCCGGTTGACAACGGGTGTGATGTACGAATGCGTCAAAGCCGGCGTGCCATTCGTCCTCGCCGGCAGCCTCCGCGACGACGGCCCACTCCCCGATACCATCACCGACATGAATGAGGCGCAGGACGCCTATAACGAACAACTGCAAGGCGCTGGACTTGTGCTCTGCTTGAGCTCCATGCTGCACTCCATCGCCACCGGCAACATGCTCCCCAGTTGGGTGAAAATTGTCTGCGTCGATATCAACCCGGCTGTGGCGACCAAAGTCAGCGACCGCGGCACCGGCCAAGCCGTCGGCGTCGTCACCGACGTTGGCCTCTTCCTCGATCACCTCTCCCGAAAACTCATCCCCGCATGAAAAAGAACAAGGCCTATACCGACGAACACGCCAGCGCTGGAGTCGAAACCGAACTCCCCGCCATCGAATGCTGGCCCAGCCAGTACAGCGAGGAGTACGAGATCGAAATCACCAACCCGGAATTTACCTCGGTGTGCCCGAAAACAGGGCTTCCCGATCACGGCACGCTCGTCCTCCGCTACACGCCCGGCGAAAAATGTCTGGAGCTGAAATCGCTGAAGATGTACTGGCTGGCCTATCGGAATCTCGGCATTTTTCAGGAGAACATCGTCAACAAATTTCTTCGCGACGTGGTCAAACACGCTGATCCGATTCGTGCCACCGTCATCGGCGATTTCACGCCGCGCGGAGGCATCGCCACGGTGATTCGCGCCAGTTACGAACGGGGCAAAAAGCGTGGCCGCTGAGCAGGATTCCGCGCTCCGCGAACTCGAACAAGCCGTCCGCGAAATTCAGGACCGCGTCCGCGCCCGCCATCCGCAAGGGGAGCGGGGAAACTTCGGCGTGACGCTGCCGTCGCTCCTGCCGCTGCTGCATTCCCGCGACGCCGCTGAAGCCAAAGTCGCCGCCATCGGTACCGTCAACCCGCGTCCCCCAGGCCTCAAGAACAATCTCATCCAGAAGTGGAAGCGCTTCGTCGCCCGTGTCCTGGATTGGCACGTCCGCGAACAGGTCGAATTTAATCGGGCCCAGATGAACTGCGTCCAGGCCACTCTCGAAGCGTTCAACGATCACAATCGCGCCCTGGAAGCGATCGCTGTTGCGATTGATCGAATCGTCCCCTTACTGCCGGACCTTGAACACCGGATGGGGTCATTGGAATCGAACACCGGACTATTGAAAGATCGCGCCACAGAACTCGCCGACATCGCCAAACACTGGCACGAATGGCGCAAGGAGTGGGAGCGGAAACTCGCCATCAACGAAACCCAGTTCCTGCGCAGCGTGGCCGATCTGCAAAGCGGCTTCAGCCATCGTTCGACGATGATGGAAGCCAACTTCCGCGATATCGCCAAGGCCCAACACGCCGATTTCGGAGGCGCTCTCGCCCGGGCGAACGACGACGTTCAGAAACGCCTCTGGGCCGACCTTGACCGCATCCGCGCCGAGTACGAGACCATCATCCATTCCGAACTTCGGAGCGTCCGCCAGAAGGCCTTCGCCGCCGCGACATTGCCCCCTGCCGCGCCAAAAGACGACGCGCAACACCCCTACGATTTCCTCCGTTTCGCCGAGCGCTACCGTGGCCCGGAGCAGTATGTCCGCCGGAACTTCGAAAACTATCTGGAGTACTTCGCCGGCAAGACCAGGGTCGTCGATCTCGGCTGCGGCCGCGGCGAAATGCTCGAACTACTCAAGGAAAAAGGCATTCCCGTCAAAGGCATCGACGGCGATGCCGAGTCTGTGGCGATCTGTAAATCGAAGGGGCTCGACGCCGAGGAAGCGGATCTCTTTCAGTGGCTCCAAGCCCAGCCCGACGGCGCGCACGAGGTCCTCTTCTGCAGCCAGGTGATCGAGCACTTGCCGCCATTGGAGTTACCGGGTTTCATCCGTCAATGCGCCGCGAAACTGGAAAAGGGCGGCGTCCTGATTCTCGAAACGCCAAACCCGGAATGTCTCGCCATCTTCGCCACCCACTTCTATCTGGACCCGACGCATCAACGCCCCGTCCCGCCGATCCTGGCCGCCTTCCACATGGAAGAAGCCGGCCTGGGCCGGATTGAAGTGAAGCGCCTCGCCCCGGCGATCGACTCGATGCCGAGCCTCGCGTCGCTGCCCGCAGATTTCCGCGAAGCCTTCTTCGGTTGTCTGGATTACGCCATTATCGGGCGGAAGCTGTAGCGGGTCCGCCAGGAGCGATTTTGCTCAGGATTAGCGCCGGCCGCCCTCAAAATGTCCGCCGGCCGTTGGAAGTTCGAGTCCCGCGTGGGGAGGCAAAACTGGCGCGTTGATTCAATTGCGCCTCTGGGCGGCCAAGATTGCCAACTCTTTTGTTTTCAGGTTCGAATCCACACTGGGGCCGGCGCGAAAGCACTCGAGTGCCGTGACTTGCGGGGCTGTGCGACCTGCCGATCTGGCATCCCTACGACGCCGCTACTTCGGCTCGACGCGGCCCAGGGCTTCATCGGTTGCCAACTCCAACTCTTCCATCTCGCTTTCATCGAGATCCCGGATCTTGGCTTGCAACGCCGATTTGGGAATGGCGCGCATCTGGAATGCCAACGCAACGGAGTCCTCAGGTGGCCCGTCGGCTGCCGAGGAACCAATCAAGGCGGTTCCGGCCAAGTTTGCGCGGTCGAGGTTCGTGGTGAGGGGAACGACGAGAACCGATTGGAGCGTCCGCGTTAACGCGTCACTTTGCCAAATCACGACGGGCCTGCGACCGGTCTGTTCGCGAGGTCGATACGCACCGAGGTCCGCCCACCAGACCTCCCCTCGCTTCAACTGCGCTCCGTTGAGTCCATGTCGGCAGCCCACTGAGCAAGTCCCTGCTCAGCTAGGGCAAGGTCGTCCCCATTCGCAGTCTTCGCAAGCCTTGCCAGGTCCCAGCGACTGGGGTCCGGCCGCCGCACCACAATCAAGTTCACACGTTCGCCTGGACGAAGACACAGGCGCTCCGCAGGCCGGAGGACACCATCGTCGTATTGGGCTTCAACGACTCTCACCACCCTGATCGTATCATGCGGCCGGTGACCGCTGAACGGAGTATGCGACTTCAAGACGTATCCAAGCTCGCGGCCCGGCGTGGACGCGGATCGTCTTTTACGGGGGCATCAGCCCGAAAGAATGACATGTTGGCGGGTTCGATCAGAGGGCGAATTAACTCACTCAGATTTTGCTCAGCGAGCCGCCAATTTCCGGATGCGCACGCACCCTGCATCGGTGGCGAATCGGCACCGTTCGAAAGGGAGACTTCTCGGGGAGACTCCGGCCCGATCGCGCGGCGGCGATGGCTGCATCGGCATTGGCGTAGCCGCGCGTGCGAACGTTGCCGTGAAAGCGGCGGAATCCCTGGACGACTCCACCGCAACAGTCAAACGGCGGCGCATCTAACGCCGCCGCTCGGTTGTGTTTGGGTCTAAAGAACCTCAGCGCAGGTCGAAACGGTCGAGATTCATCACCTTCGCCCAGGTCTTCACAAAGTCCTGAACGAACTTCTCTTTTCCGTCGGTCGAGGCATAGACCTCTGCAACGGTGCGCAGCTCGGAATTTGATCCGAAGAGCAAGTCCACAGGAGTCGCCGTCCACTTGGACTTCCCGGTCTTGCGATCCGTGCCTTCGTACAGGCCCTCGGACGTTCCGGACTTGCTCCATTTGGTGGACATATCGAGCAGATTCACGAAGAAGTCGTTGCTCAAAGTCCCGGGCCGACTGGTGAACACCCCGTGCGCGGCTTGTCCGGCATTGGCATTCAGTGCACGCATTCCGCCGACCAGAACGGTCATTTCAGGAACGGTCAGCATCAGCTTGTTCGCCCGATCCACCAGCAACTCCGCCGGCGACAGGGTGAGACCCGCGCCGTAGTAGTTGCGGAAACCGTCTGACGCGGGTTCGAGCACCGCGAAAGACTTCACGTCGGTCTGGGCTTGCGTCGCGTCGGTGCGCCCCGAAGTGAAGGGAACCTGCACGTTGTGGCCCGCGCGCTTCGCGGCATGTTCGACTGCGGCGCTACCGCCAAGCACGATCAGGTCAGCCAGCGAGACCTTCTTGCCGGCGGCCTGCGCGCGGTTGAAGTCCTGCTGGATTCCTTCCAGACCCTTCAGCACCTTGGCCAGCTCAACCGGATTGTTCGCTTCCCAATCCTTCTGCGGCGCAAGGCGAATGCGCGCCCCGTTGGCGCCGCCGCGCATGTCGGTACCGCGGAATGAAGCGGCCGAGGCCCAGGCGGTCCGAACCAGCTCCGGGACGGTCAAACCCGATGCGAGGATCTTCGACTTGAGCGCCGCGACGTCCTTCGTTTCCAACCGCGCATTGCCGGCTTTCGGCAGAGGATCCTGCCAGATCAACTCGGCGGCCGGAACCTCCGCGCCCAGATAACGGGAGCGCGGGCCCATGTCGCGATGGGTCAGCTTGAACCACGCCTTGGCAAACGCGAGCTGGAATTCCTCCGGCTTCTGCCAAAAACGCATGGAAATTTCCCGGTAGCTCGGATCGAACTTGAGCGCCAGGTCAGTAGTGAACATGATCGGCGCATGACGCTTCGAAGGGTCGTGCGCGTCCGGAACCAGGTTCTTCGCCTGGTCTTTCGCCGGAATCCACTGGGTCGCACCGGCGGGACTCTTGGTCTGCACCCATTCGAAGGCGAACAGGTTGTCGAGGTATTGCGAGGACCATTTTGCCGGAGTGGCGGTCCATGCGCCTTCCAGGCCGCTGGTTACCGTGTCAACGCCATTGCCCTTCCCGCAGTTGTTCTTCCAGCCGAGTCCCTGCTGCTCGATGCCGGCGGCCGCGGGTTCGGCTTCCACGCACTTGTTCGGAGCGTGGGCGCCATGCGCCTTGCCGAAGGTGTGGCCACCCGCGATCAGCGCGACAGTCTCTTCATCGTTCATCGCCATACGGCCAAACGTTTCGCGGATGTCCTTAGCCGCCGCCAGCGGATCGGGGTTGCCGTTCGGACCCTCCGGATTCACATAGATCAGGCCCATCTGAACCGCCGCCAGCGGCTTCTGCAGCTTTCGGTCGCCGCTGTACCGCTCATCGGCAAGGAACTTCTTCTCTGGCCCCCAGTAGACGAGGTCCGGCTCCCATTCGTCCGCGCGCCCACCGGCGAAGCCGAAGGTCTTGAAGCCCATGGATTCCATCGCGACGTTTCCGGCCAGGACCATCAGATCACCCCAGGAGAGCTTCTGACCATACTTCTGTTTCACCGGCCAGAGCAGACGCCGCGCCTTGTCTAGGTTGCCGTTGTCCGGCCAACTGTTGAGCGGGTCGAATCGCTGTTGACCGCCGGCAGCGCCGCCGCGCCCGTCCGTGGTTCGGTACGTACCCGCGCTGTGCCAGGCCATCCGAATGAAGAATGGTCCGTAGTTTCCGTAGTCAGCCGGCCACCAGTCCTGCGACGTCGTGAGTACCTTCTGGATGTCCTGCTTCACCGTCTTGAGGTCAAGGGTCGCAAACGCCTTCGCGTAATGGAACTCTTTGCCGAGCGGGTTGGATTCGAGCGA
>CAMDKT010000428.1 GCA_945900935.1 Candidatus Sulfopaludibacter sp. SbA3
GGAGTTCGCCGCCGGGAGCAATGGGTGTGGCCTCTTTGCCCATTTTGATATTGATGTATTTGGTTCCGAGGAGGTTTTCGGCGCCAATGGCAGCCTGGGAATCGACCGGGATCTGGTTGAGCTTATCCTGGTCGATGATGAGGTCGAGCCTGATGCGTCGATTGGGCTTATTCTCGCCGGAGAGAGCGACGGGGCCGATTTTGCCGATGAGGAAGCCGCTCAAACGGACAGGGGAGCCTTCGGTGATGGCGGCGGAATCATCGAGGAAAGTATAGATCGTCACCTCCTTGGCGAAGAGGCTTTTGTTGCCGGTCAAAAGGAAGATGAGAACGGCAAGGATTACAAGGGCGACGGCGGCAAGAATGCCGACGCGGAGTTGAGCCCAGGAGACTTTGGCGGCGTTTGACATGGGTATCAGTGGGCGGAACGTTGCATTGAAAATTTGGCGATATAGGGGTCAGTGGAAGCGTCCAACTCCCGTTCGCTGCCTTCGAAGACGATCCGGCCTTCCCTCATAACGATGAACCGTGTGCGTTGGCGCAGAGGCGAGTCATCGGGAATTCGTTCCAGCCGTTTACTCTCCGAATTGTAGCGGAAATTCGCCATCATGTGCCCGTCCTGAAATCGATGGGTGACGATGGCGGAGGTGGCGTTGCGCGTTTCGCGTTCCTGAATGATGAGCGACATGATCTTATTGGCGGTAATCGGATCGAGTCCGGCGGTGGGGGAATCGTAGAGAAGGAGATCGGGGTCTGAGATGCCGGCGCGGGCGATACCGACGCGGCGGCGCATACCGCCGGATAGCTCGCTGGGGAACTTGTCGAGAGTGTGGGCGAGTTCGACGAAGCGGAGGGCTTCTTCGACGTGAGGGTGGACTTCCTCGGGAGACTTATTGGAACGGTTAACGAGCGGGTAGGCGACGTTTTCTTCAATGGTGAGAGAGTCAAATAAACCGCCTTCCTGGAAGAGCACGCCGATACGGCTGCGCACTTCGTACCACTGATTTTCGGTGAAATCGGTGACGTCCTGCCCGAAGAGATAGATTCGACCGGACGCTGACCTCAGCAGACCGAGCGCGATTTTCAGCATGACGCTCTTGCCCGCGCCGGCAGCGCCGAGAATTATTTTAGTGTCGCCGGCGAGCATTTCCATGGATACGCCGTCGAGGACTTTTGTTACGCCGTCAAACGTGAGGGAAATATTGTCGAGGCGGAGAATGCTGGGGCGCGCTGTGGCGTTGTTCGACATCAGATATTGACGAAAATTCGCGTGATGAGGAAGGTGCAGACGAAGATCCACACGGAGGCAACGACGACGGCCTGCGTGGTGGCGCGCCCAACGCCCTGCGTGCCGCCAGTGGTGCGCATGCCGTAGAGGCAGCCGACGAGAGCGATGATGTAGGCGAAAACGAGCGGTTTTAGAAGGCCCTGGGTGATGTCGTTGTATTCCAGCGAGCGCCAGGCATTGTTCCAGTATTGGGAAGAAGTGGTGAGCGCCAGCAGCGGGACGGCGACCAGGTAGCCGCCGATGATGCCGATGAAGTCGGCGACGATGGTGAGCAGCGGGAGGGTGAAGCAGGTGGCGATGAGGCGCGGGGTGACCAGTTTCTTGATGGGGTCAGTGCCGAGGGCGCGCATGGCGTCGATCTGCTCGGTGACCTTCATAGAGCCGAGTTCGCTGGCGATGCCGGAGGCGTTGCGGCCGGCCACCAGCAGCGCCGTCAGCACCGGGCCCATTTCGCGGACGAGGGTGATGGCGGTTATCTGGCCGACTTGCCCCGTAGCGCCGTACTGGGAAAGTGCGCGCGACATCTGCAGGGCCATCACGGCGCCGGAGAAAAATCCGATCAAAATGGTGATGGGCAAACTGCCCACGCCGATTAAGTCCATTTGCAGGATGACGTCACTGCCGTAAAATGGGCGGCGAACGATGTTCGCAGTTGCCCGTCCGGCCAGGAGGATAAACTCCTGGAAGGTAACTATGGGAGACTTCAAGATGTCGAGCAACCGAAACGCTCCTCCGAAAACTCGATGCTAACACTATCATGAAGGGTCTAACTGACATTCCGGGAATTCGCGTTGGTCACGCCTCCGATTTTGGAGCTCTGACCGGGGTGACGGTGGTGCTCTGCGAGGGCGGCGCGGTGGCTGGCGTGGACATTGGCGGGATGGCGACGGGTACGCAGGAAATGGACGTGTTGAGCCCGCTGCACATCACGCCGGTGGTTCATGCGGTGACGCTGGCGGGCGGATCGGCGTTTGGTTTGGAGGCGGCGAGCGGGGTTCGAAAATATTTGGAACAAAAGGGCGTGGGGTTTGTGTTTGGACCGGCGCGGGTGCCGATTGTACCGGCCATGATTCTGTTTGATTTGGGAATTGGGAAGGCGGATGTGCGGCCGACACGGGAGATGGGGGAAGTGGCGGCGGGGGCGGCGAATACTGGGGCGGTAGTGGAGGGCAGCGTTGGCGCGGGGACCGGAGCGACGGTGGGAAAGCTGTTCGGAATGGGCCGGGCGATGAAGGGCGGGATTGGGTCGTTTACGGTGACGGCGGGGACGAAGGGCGTGCTGGTATCGGCGTTGGCGGCGGTGAATGCGTTTGGGGATGTGCGGGAACTGGGGACGGGGAAGCTGGTGGCGGGGTGTCGGCGATCCGCTACGAGCCGGGATTTGATTGGGACGGAGAAGGCTTTATTGGCTGGCGGGCGGAGCGGGGACGGCGGAGGAAATACGACGTTGTGCGTGGTGGCGACGAATGCGAAGTTGAGTAAGGTGGGCGCGACAAGGTTGGCGAAGATGGCGCAGGCGGGGGTTTTGCGGGCGTTGTCGCCGGGACACACGATGGTGGATGGGGATATTGTGGTCGTGCTGTCTCTTGGGAGTTTGGAGGAGGAAATGAATGTGTTGGGGGTAGCCGCGGCGGAGGCGGTGGGGCAGGCGATTGTGCGTGGGGTAAGGATGGCGAAGGGGATGGGCGGAGTGGTGGGGTTGGGGTAGGCTAGTGGGGATGGAACTTAAGTCGATCACTGTTAAGAATTACAAGTCACTGCAAAATATTCAGCTTAAGGATATTCCCAAGTTCCTGATGATTGTTGGCGCGAATGGAACGGGAAAATCCTCGTTCTTCGATATATTTGGATTTCTTCGAGACGCCCTGGTTGGAAACGTGCGGCAGGCCCTGGATGCGCGCGGTCGATTCTCGGAAGTAGTTACGCGGGAACACGAGCGGGAATCCATTTTTTTTGAGTTACAGGTCCGGGCGCCTATCGCAGGGACACAGCGGCTAGTGACATATGGGCTGGAAATCGGTCAGGAAGGCGGACGCCCCGTTGTACTTCATGAATATCTTCGGTACAAGCGCGGGCGTCACGGCGCGCCCTACTATTTTCTGGACTTCAGGAAGGGGAAAGGCTTCGCGATTACCAATGAAGAGGACTTCAGCAAGAGTGATGAGAATCTGGAGCGCGAAGAGCAGCAGTTAGAATCGCCGGACATCCTGGCAATCAAAGGATTGGGCCAGTTTCAGCGCTTTAAGGCTGCCAACGCATTGCGTCAATTATTAGAGAACTGGCATGTATCGGACTTTCATATAAATGCCGCGCGGGGCCGCAAGGAGGCGACTGGCGAGGTTGAGCACCTTTCGGTAACCGGAGAGAATTTACCGCGTGTAGCCCAGTTCCTATATGAAAATCACCGCACTGTGTTTGAGAAAATTCTCAAGCGAATGCAGCAGCGGGTTCCTGGTATGCAAGGGGTTGAGCCGGAATTGACGAAGGACGGGTATTTAATCCTCAGATTCCGGGATGGGACCTTTAAGACGCCGTTTTTAGACCGGTATGTCTCCGATGGGACGATAAAAATGTTTGCATACCTGGTCCTGCTACACGATCCAAAACCGCACCCGCTGCTTTGTGTGGAGGAACCAGAGAATCAACTGTATCCTTCGCTGATGGGGGAATTGGCGGAAGAGTTTAGGGGCTATGCAAATCGCGGCGGGCAAGTAATGGTGTCGACACATTCCCCGGATCTACTAAACGCAATGCGGCTGGAAGAAGTGTATTGGCTGGTCAAGGAGAATGGGGTTTCTTCGATCCGGCGCGCGCAGGAAGATGCGCAGGTGGTGGCCTACATGAAGGAAGGCGACAAGATGGGTTCCCTGTGGAAACAAGGGTTCTTCGCGGGGGCCGATCCTCAATGAAGGAGTTGGTGTTTTTCCTGGAGGAGGAATCCGCGAAAGCGCTTTTGGAGAAGCTGGTTCCGCGAATGATACCAGAGGGCGAGACGGTTCATTTCCGATGTGTTGTGTTTGAAGGGAAACAGGACCTGCAGAAGAACTTGAAACAAAAGCTTCGCGGGTACCTGAGGCCGAACGCTCAATTCTTCGTACTGCGGGACCAGGATCGAAGTGACTGCGTGGCGGTTAAGCACAATCTACGCGCCATTTGTCTTAGTGCCGGACAGCCGAACACAGTTGTCCGTATAGCATGTCGCGAGCTGGAGGCCTTCTATTGGGGCGATTTAGGCGCTGTAGAGGCCGCTTTGGGCGTGAAAGGCTTGGCCCGAAGACAGAAGACGGCCAAATTTCGCGATCCCGATCAGATCCAAAATCCGGCGCTCGAACTGGAGCGCTTAACTCAGTTCGCCTACCAGAAGGTTGCCGGGTCCAGAGCGATCGGCGAACATCTGGACCTCGCAGCTTCGCGCTCTCGCAGCTTTCGGCATCTTGTTGGCTCCATCGCGTCGGCCCTCAAATCGTAAGAGCCGCCGGGATGCTCTAAGCTACGTCGTGAAGAGACAAACTTGACGTATATCCGCAGCCACGGTAAAACATTGTCAAAGCTAAACGCGCCCTTCTCATACAGCCCGGAAATGAAGTCGTAAGCGGCACCGGAATCCACCGTCAGGACGGTACCGTTGATCGCGAGGAAGGTATAGATGGCGGCAAATGCCGTGCGCTTGTTGCCGTCAATGAAAGGATGGTTCTGGGCCAGGCTCTCCCACAGCGCCGCTGCTTCTTCGATCAGATCGGCATAGTAGCCGGTTTGCGGTCTATAGAGCGCCGATTCTAGCAGACCGTGGTCACGCACGCCGTACGATCCGCGGTAACGTTCGATCTGATGTTAGCGATCATCTAAAAACGTATTTTTTTGAACCCCGAGCCGATTGAGAAGGGATACGTCCATGAACTTTGCCGGCCGCAGACGGCGCATCAGCACAGCGTTTGGGGCTGGGCGGAACTCGGCGAAGTGATTTCCGGGACACCCTGATCTGTCACCGGGGACTCCGCCGCACCAACCCGGTAGCGCCGCTGACAATGGCGGTGGGCTTCCCTGCCTGACTCGCTTTCCTGGTAGCGGCGATTCGACTCCCGGCGTTGCTGATGCCCCACTGTGGCCCGGCATTCCGGGCCGCAGTAGCGCTGCCCACGATCACAATGTTAGCGATCATCTAAAAACGTATTTTTTTGAACGCCGGGCCGACCGGTATCGGCGCGGGCCGATTGGGAAGGGATCAATCCATGAACTTTGCCGACCGCAGACGGCGCATCGGCACAGCGTTTGGGGCTGGGCGGAACTCGGCGAG
>CAMDKT010000429.1 GCA_945900935.1 Candidatus Sulfopaludibacter sp. SbA3
TCCAGATCGAAGATGCAAGCCAACATCCTGATCGAGCGCGCCCGTATGTTCGCCGTGCGCCTCGGCAAGAAAATCCGCCGCGCCATGGGACATCAATTCTCGCTAAAACTCGACAACGGCAGCCAGATCTTCGCCGTCGCCCACACCACTGACACGAGCGTCGGCCCCACCGCCAACGTCTTGATCGTAGACGAAGCCGCCCTGGTCAAGGACCTCGTCTACTTCTCCGTCTCGCCGACCACCGCCAGAACACACGGAGACATCTGGCTAATGTCCACCCCGCGCCGCCCCGCAGGCTTTTTCTACAACGTCTGGCACAGCGACGACGCCCGCTGGCACAGAATCTTCTCGCCGGTTTCCGACTGCCCGGACATCGACCCGGACTTCCTAGCCATGCAAAAGCGCGCCGACGAAGTCAAATACAACCAGGACTTCCTCTGCATGTTCCAGCAACCGGCTGACCGCCTCTTCAGCATCGAACTGCTCGACGAAATGAACAGGTTCTAAGCACGCCGCCGCCCATGTTACCGAGCCGCTCGCCGTCAGGGAGCGGTCCTGGCCACCGAAACCCGCCGCCCGCCCGATCTTGGCTCACACCCATCGTCAGGAGGCCGGCCTCGATCTGTGACAACCGAATATCAACAAGGCCAGCGACCACCATACCAGCATCGCCTACCCGAAGTGTCTTCAAAATCGGGTAGGCGTGGAGCAGGTCAAACTCAACAACCGCCTCACCCTCAATCTCGGCCTCCGCCACGACATCAGGCTGCCCCACAGAGAAGTTCTGGACCTCGTGTCCTTCTTGGCGGGCTTCCGCGAATATTTGTGTTTCGGCGAAACGGTCGTGCTACCGAAATACCGCGTAGCGGTTTAGTCCAAGACCCATTATGTTATGCACATTGACCGGCCAATCTTTGCACCGCGCAACGTCTATCCCCAATCGACACATAACGTTAGACGCGCTAAAAGAGGTGGACCCGTCAATGAGGCGTTCAACCGGCCAATCGACGTTTCTTTTCAATCGCTTCGCTCTCATTCTGAGGTGACGTCGCGATTGGCCGGTTAACGGAGCAACATAACGGGTCAGTTTTGGCGAGCGCCGGGGTCATCGAGGGTGAGCCTCGCTGGAGAAAATCATGAACGATTTCAAGTCATACGCCAGCCGGGATTTAAACCGGCTGGGGCCCGATGGATCCGATCAAAAGCGCTGGGCGCGTCATGGCAGCACCCGATGGCTATGGAAGGATCAAGATGTGCGGGAAGCGATCCGGTATGTGATTGAAAAGCAGGGCGAAGATATGGCAGTGTTTGTGGGCGGTGAGTTGTAAGGGCGCGGACCGCTCCATTACGGTAGCGGCTCGATAAATGTCGCGCACCCGAATGGATCACGCCGGCAAATCAAAGTACTGAACCGCGTTCGAGTAGCAAATACTCCTGACCATGCCGCCGACCAACGGCATATCCCGCGGGAGTTCACCGTTCTCAATATCGCGGCCGAGCATGTTACAAAGCACGCGGCGGAAATACTCGTGGCGGGGGTAGGATGCGAATGACCGGGAGTCAGTCAACATGCCGACGAAACGCGAGAGCAGTCCGCAGTTGGAGAGCGCGTTGATTTGCAGTTCCATTGCCTCCTTCTGATCGAGGAACCACCAGCCGCTGCCGAATTGGATTTTGCCGGGGACGGATCCGTCCTGGAAATTGCCGATCACCGTTGCGAAAGCGTAATTATCCGCCGGGTTCACGTTATAGAGGATCATCTTCGGCAGAGCGCCAACTAAGTCGAGTTGATCCATGTACCGGGCCACGGCGTCGATTTGGGGCCAGTCGCCGATACCGTCGAAACCGGTATCGGGGCCGACCTGGCGGAACATGCGCGTGTTATTCGCCCGGCGGGCGCCAAGGTGTAACTGCTTGGTCCAGCCTTTGGCGGCATCCAGACGGCCGAAGAAATGCATGAGATAGCTGGCGAACTGGGCGTGTTCGGCGGCATCGGCGGCTTGGCCGTTGTGGGCGCGGTCGAAAATATGCGCGGCATCGTCGTGCGTACAGGGTTCGGAGAAGGCGGTGTTGAGGCCGTGGTCAGAGAGGCGCGAACCCATGGAGTGGAAAAAATCGTGGCGATTGGCGAGAGCGTCGAGGAAGGATTGAAAGCCGCGGATTTCCACGTTGGCGGCGGCCTCGAGCTTGGCTATCCAGGCGTTGAAGGCGGCGGGGTCGTAGACGGTGAGCGCTTTATCGGGCCGATAGGCGGGAAACACTTTGGTGCCGAGGCCGGAGGCGGCAATTTGCTTGTGATCGCTCAGGGAATCGGTGGGATCGTCAGTCGTGCAGAGGGCGCGGACTTGGAATTTGCCGAGGATTCCGTGAGCGGAGAGTTCGTCCGTCGCGAGCTTTTCATTGGCTCGATTCCAAATGGATTCGGCGGTTTCCGCGTTGAGCGTGTCGTCGATGTCGAAATACCTGAGGAGCTCGAGATGGGTCCAGTGGTAGAGCGGATTGCGAAGCGTGAAGGGCACCGTGCGGGCCCAGGCCAGGAATTTTTCGTAAGGGCTTGCCGAGCCGGTGATCAACTCTTCGGGAACGCCATTGGCACGCATGGCGCGCCACTTATAGTGATCGCCTTCGAGCCAGATTTCGTGCAAATTACGGAAGCGGCGATTGGCGGCGACGTCCTGCGGCGGGAGGTGGCAGTGGTAATCGAGAATCGGCTCGTCTTTGGCGTAGGTGTGATAGAGGTCCCGCGCTGCGGCGGATTGGAGGAGGAAATCGTCGTGTATGAATGACATTGTCGGTTTTACTTTACAGAGATGGCTCGCGGTTCTTCCTGCGCGATGACGCTTGGCGGTTCGGGCACTCGGCCCTGATCGTTCGTTTCGACGATCCATTGATCGAGGCGTTTTTTGAGGCGGTCAAACGCCTTCTTGTGCGCGGGTTGGGCGGCGAGGTTGTTCACTTCGTGGGGGTCGGCCTGATGATCGTAGAGTTCAAACTCGGGGCGGGCGGCGGCGACCCAGCGGGCCTGGATTTCGTTGAGTTTTCCTTCTTTGGCGAGGTTCTGAATGACGGTCAGAGCGGGGTAACTGTTCTTGATGTACTCATTATATTGCGAGTAGGAGCGATCAGGATAGAAGTTATGAATGAGCTTATAGCGGGCGTCGCGGACGGCGCGAATGCGATCAACGGTCATGTCGCAACGGTCGCGCGCGGTGAAGATTTCCGTGCGGGGCCTGGCGTTTTTGAAAAGCGACTGACCGTGGAAGAGTTTGGGGAGTTCGATGCCGGCGGCGTCGAGCGTGGCGGCGGTAATGTCGAGCGAGAGGACGGGGTCCCGGCGCACGGTTCCGGGCTTGATTCGGCCGGGCCAGCGAACGAGGAGCGGAATGTGCGTACCGACGTCATAGAGCCATTGTTTGCCGCGGAGAAGACAGCGGCCGTTGTCGCCGAATACGAAGATGAGGGTGTTGTCGAGCAGGCCGTCTTTCTTGAGTTGATCGAGAACGACGCCAACTTGGGCGTCCCAGTTGTTCACGGCGTCGAGATAGTTGGCGACTTCATCGCGAATGACGGGATGGTCCGGATAATACGGCGGGAGTTCGACTTTGGCGGGATCGACGAGGTTGGGCTGTTTGCGCGCGAGGGGCCATTGCGGCCCTTTGTGGGGCGCGGTGAAATTGATCTGGGCGTAGAAGGGCTGGCCGGGAGCGCGTTGCTTCCAGTGCGTGCCGTCGAAGGGTTTAGCCGCTTTGAAATTGAAATCCGTCTTGCCGCTGGCGCGAAGGGAGGGCGTGATTTCGGTGACGTTGGCGGTGAAGTACCCGGCGTCGTGGAGACGGTGTGAAACGAGGCGAACACCTTCGGGGAGGGTATAACCATCCTGGCGATGGCTGCGGTGATTATGAGCGCCGATGGTGGTTTGGTAGACGCCGGTGTTCCATGCCGAGCGGGAGGGGGAACAGACGGGCGCGGTGGTGAAACAGTGAGTGAAGCGGACGCCTTCGGCGGCGATGCGATCAACGTTTGGCGTGCGGACGAGCGGGTGGCCGTAGCAGCCGAGTTGGGGACCCAAATCGTCGCCGAGGATCCAGAGAATATTGGGACGGGACTGCGGAGCAAGGGCTATGGCGAAGGCGGCGCGACGGGTGATGGGTTTCATGCTTTGCACGGCTACAATACATGGTAATGGGAATGCCCCTGGTTTCGTGCGTGATGGCGACTAAAAACAGGCGTCGATTCATTCCGCAGGCGCTGCGCTGTTTTCAGCGGCGGACGTACGCGAATGCGGAGTTGATTCTTGTCGATGATGGCGACCGGCCAGTGGGATCTTTGTGCCGCGATGTTCCGGGCGTGCGGTATCTGCGGTTGACGCAGCCGTCGGTACAGGGAACGAAGATAAATCTGGGAATCGAGGCGGCGCGTGGGGAATGGATACAGAAACTGGATGATGACGATTACTACGCGCCGGCCTTCCTAGCGACGTCGGCGCGAAATCGGCCAGCGAGCGGCTTTGCGGGGACGATCATCACGCGCTGCTGTTTTCTTTTGACAATGCGGGGCCGGAAGGAAGTGTGGCACAGCGGGCATGGATGGAATACGGGCGGCTCGCTGTTCTTTCATCGATCTCTGTGGAAGACGCAGCCGTTCCGGGACGTGAATCAATCGGTGGATACGCACCTATTGCGCGACTTGCGGCCACAGATCAAACGGATCTGCGATGTGGAGCAATACATCGTGGTCCGGCATGGGACGAACACGTGGAATTGGGGAATTGCGGAGGGGGTACGGATGTCAGTTGAGCAGTATTTCGCGGGGCGGGCGATTTATACGAAGACTTTGGAGGAGTTAGTCCCGGCGCGGGACGCGGCGGATTACAGAAAGCTACTGCGTCAGGGATAGGGGCGACCGGGGCCGCCCCTATTGATTGCGGCCTTCGATCAACCTATTGGGAAGAGAGTGGCCGGAGGAGGCGTGGTGGGCGGTCTTTTCTTCGCCGGAGCAGCGGACTTCTTCGCCGGGGCAGCGGCCTTCTTCGCCGGAGCAGCGGCATTCTTCGCCGGAGCAGCGGCCTTCTTCGCCGGAGCAGCGGCCTTCTTCGCCGGAGCAGCAGCCTTCTTCGCCGGAGCAGCAGCCTTCTTCGCCGGAGCTGCGGCCTTCTTCGCCGGAGCTGCGGCCTTTTTTACAATCTTTTTTGCTTTTGTTGCCATACAAACTTCCTCTCTTTCGTGGGTTGTCCGTGGACAGATCTTAGGAGTCTACCAGTTCAGGCGGAAACGTTCAAAGTACCAATCGTCATTTCGTTTGCGTTGAGCGGCAATTTGCCGGTGGCGGGCAGTAATATCGCTGTCAACGAGTAAGCCGAGCGCTTCGCCGAATCCGGAGTAAGTACGAAGGCTGCTGACAACGGCGGCCAGCCGTGCCGGCTTGAAATGGACAAACGCGAGGCGCAATCGATTGTGAATGTATTGGGGCCATCCGACAGGAAACGGTGAAACAGCTCGAAACCGGTGGCGGACGAGGACATCGGGCACTATCATCAACTGAAACCCGAGCAGCCACAGGCGGACGGAAAATTCGTTGTCGA
>CAMDKT010000430.1 GCA_945900935.1 Candidatus Sulfopaludibacter sp. SbA3
GGTGTGGAAACCAACGTCGGAACGTTCATGAGCCACAACAGCCAGGACATTAACGCCCATCTGCAAAGCTCCATGGCCAGACAGATCGGCCTGCAGGTCCGGGAATTTCAGGACTTGATCCGATGCCCGCTCAGCCACGAAAAGCTGTATGCGATTCTTGTGGATCGTGGATTCATCGAGCTATAAGTTCGAAACCGACTTATACGGCGGCCATGGAACTGAGCGACAGGCTGGCGCAAAGCATCGCGCAGCGGAGCAACAACCTGGGCAATCCGCGGAGCTGGGGCGCGAACGCTTAGTCGATCCGGAGCAAGCCGCTCGTCACCCGCTTTGGCACCGCACCCACGTTGATCCGTTTCACCACCTTCATCGACGCGATATCCACGACGACCGTTGCATCGTCTCCGGCCACCGCGACATAGAGGCTCTTTCCATCGGGAGGAATGGTGAGCCAGTCTGGATGGGAGCCGACCGGGACCACTTTGAGGACGCGTAGATCGGGCAATGCAAGCGCGACGACGGTTTCGTAATGCTTGCTTGTCGCCCACAGCATTTTTCCGTCGGGAGTGATCGCCAGGCCGTGCGACGGGGACCCCTGCAGGCCTTCCAATTCGGCTTCGTGACCCGGCAGACCGGGGAGTTCCACGCGGCGGGTTTCTTTGCGTGTAGCGAAATCGACTACGGCGAGGCCATGGTAATTGGAGAGCTGTACAATAATATCCTTCGTCGAGCCATCCGGATTTTTCGTGAAGGCCATGGGGCGGATGCCGGCGCTTAGAGTCAATTCCCAGGCGAGTTCGTTGGATGTCGTGTCGATAACGCTGATGGTGCTGGCGGCGATGGAGCCGGCGACCGCGAATTTGCCGTCGGGGGTGACGTAGACGTTGTGGATTTCGCCTTTCACTTTCACGCTTTTCACGTTGGTCATCGAATCGATGTCGATGATATCCACTGCGCCGGGCGCTTCGCGGATGCCGACGTAGGCGCGGCGGCCGTCGTTGCTGACGGCGACGTTGTTGGGGCGTCCGCTCAAGGGGATGCGCTTGCCGACCTGCCAGGTCCGGGCGTCGACAATGTCGAGCGTTCGACGCGCCTCGTTCGTGACGTAGATACGAGTGCCGTCGGGCGAGATCACCAGGCCATGCGGGACTTCGATGCCGTCGATCATGGCGACGACGCGGTTGGTGGCGGGATCGATGACGTGAATGTTATCGCCGGCGGCGTTGGATTGCAGCACCCTGACGACGGCCCCGCTTTTGATGGTTGCGCCGCGGACCCATGCCGCGAGTGTTTGCCATTCCGGATCGTCTTTCGACTGCCAGTGGCGGCCGCCGCCGTGGAATTTGTCTCCGCCGGCGGCTTTGGCGAGCGGGTGGAGCAGCATCTTGCTTTTGTCCGGCGCGCCTCGGGCGACGAAGAGTTTCCAGACGTCGAAGTTCTTGCGGGATTGCTCCTCGGTCCAACTGGTGGCGACTGGCGATATAGGTTGCAGCGGTGGAGTGCCGTGCTCGTGGCAGGTGACGCAGCGGGCCAGCGCCGGGCGTTTTTTCAGTAGGATCGGTTCGACGCGGGCACGGAAATAGGCGAAATCGAGCGGAGGCTGGGCAGTGGCGGCGACGGCGGTTAGCAGGGCGGCTCGGATGAGGAGTGGAAGCATGGTGATGGGTATTCTATCGGTTTTTCGGGGTACACTGAGGTTCTTCTGCATGGAGGTTGTATGTCAGGTTTCTTTTCCGCTCCGTGGCCCTGGTATGTGGCGGGCCCGGTGATCGGGTTGTTCGTGCCCGCGCTGTTGCTCGTTGGCAACCGGACGTTTGGCGTTTCGAGTAATTTACGGCATATGTGCGCGGCATTGGCACCTAGGCGCATTGAGCACTTTCGTTATGACTGGAAGGGCGTGGGGCTTTGGAATTTGCTGTTTGTACTGGGTATTGGATTGGGCGGGTTCCTGGCGGCGGAATGGGGCGGAACTCATTCGATTGCGATTTCGGAACAGACAAGAATTGCGTTGCAGCGTTTGGGGATTCACGATTTTTCCGGGCTCGCGCCGATGGAGGTTTTTTCGTGGAGCGCTTTGTTGACGATTAGAGGTTTCGTCTGTGTCGTTGGGGGCGGATTTCTGGTGGGCTTTGGCACGTCGTATGCGGGCGGGTGCACTTCAGGACATGCCATCTCGGGGCTCGCGGATTTGCAGGTACCGTCGCTGGTTGCCGTGTGCGGCTTTTTCGCGGGCGGTTTGATCGGGACCTTCGTTGTCCTTCCGCTGATTTTTTGAGGAAATATGGCGTATCTATTGCTTGGGGTTTGTTTCGGATTTGTACTGACGCAGACTGAGGTGCTTTCGTGGTTTCGGATTCAGGAGATGTTCCGGTTTCAGTCATTTCGGATGTATTTGATCATTGCTTCGGCTATTTTTGTGGCGGCAGTTTCGCTGGCCTTGATTCGACGGCTGGGGATGAGGACGTTGGGCGGGGAATCCATTGTGGTTCCGCCGAAGGCGCTTGGGAGTGGCGTTCGTTATGTGGTTGGGGGTACGCTGTTCGGGTTGGGTTGGGCGCTGGCGGGCGCGTGTCCGGGACCGCTGTTCGCGCTGGTTGGGAACGGGGTTAGCGTGATGGTTGTGGCGATTTTAAGCGCTATGGCCGGGACTTGGGTGTATGGGTTTCTGGAGCCGCGTTTGCCGCATTGAGCGGAGATTAACGCAGCGCTTCGTTCAATCGATACGGGCAAATAGACCTTTGCGCCGACGGGGATGTGATGGAGACCGCGAACGGCGTTGCTGAAATCCACCTCGGTCGGCATATCGTCGTCATCAATGGGTCGATCATTCATAGATTTTCCTTGTAATAGCGAATTTTCGTTGAGGCTGGATCGGATTCCGACCGCAGGTAAACAATGAATAGTATTGCGCCGTTGCTGGCCAATCCAATTGAGAGCCAGCGATCCTCTGTATCGCTGTGCTCCAGATCGGCCAAACTGAGCATTCGCGGGTCGTTCAAATCGAGTCTCTGTTGCAATCGTATCGCACGCAAGACCCTTCCGCTGGTAAGAGCAAGGGGGCGTTGGTCACATGAACTTGCGACGACGGAAGGCGGTGATATCCTTCGCGTCCAGCTCGAACCATTCGCCATTTTTCCGTTTCGCCTTGAAGCGATTGTGCCAGTATGCCTCGATTCCGGCGGGGAATGCGACCCCGAAACTGGAGGGGGAGATTGTCGGAACGGACCTGCCAACCGATCCGCCGGCGGCGGCGCGTCCGGCGGGACCGCCGGTTTTGCCGCTGGGGATCCAGTATTGCGCGAAGCACTTTGACGAGGCGACGCTATTCCGGTTCGGGGATGGCGGCGCCGTCGGCGCGGGGGTCGGAGGCGGCGGTGTTCACCTTCGTTCTGACGTTGTGCATGACTGCGTTGCCGCGGCCCATGCGGGCGGTGTAGGGCTGGGCGATGGTGACCTGATGGCCCTTTGCGGAAAGCTCGCGGAGAGTGTCAGGCCCCACCCTCGATTCGATGATGACGTCGCAACCGGTAGCGCGGGATTTGGTGAATCTCGGGGCTTCCAAGGCGGCCTGGAGGTTCATGCCGTGGTCGGCGATGTAGGAGACGAACTGGGCGTGGGCGAGAGGTTGATTCGCGCCGCTCATGATGCCGAAGCCGATGTGGAGATCGTCCTTCTGCATTAGGCCGGGAATGATCGTATGGAACGGCCGTTTGCCGGGCGCAAGGGCGTTGGCATGGGACTTATCGAAACTGAAGCCGCCGCCGCGGTTGTGGAGATGGAAGCCCATGCCATCGACGGCGACCCCGGAGGCCCAGAGGCCGGAGACGCTTTGGATCCACGAGGCAATGTTGCCTTCACGATCGACGACGCTGAAGTAAGTCGTGTCGCTCGAAGTTGGCGGATGGCCGGACTCGACGGCGCAGTTCGCTTTATCGGCGTTGATGAGCTTGGCGCGCTGGGCGGCGTAGGATTTTGAGATCATGCCCTCGATGGGAACCTTGACGACGCGGGTATCGGCGACGAATTTGAGGTCAGCATAGGCGAGCTTCATGGCTTCGATTTTGCGATGGAATTCGAGGGAACTGAAAGGCGCGGCCGGCTGGAAAGTTTCGAGAATATTGAGCATCGACAGCGCGGCGAGGCCTTGGCTGTTGGGCGGAATTTCGTGTACGCGCCAGCCCCGGTAGGTAGTGGAGATGGGGGTGACCCATTCGGGCTCGAAGGCGGCGAGATCGTCTTTGGAAAGGAGGCCGCCGAGCTTGTTCGATTTGGCGAGGATGGCATTGGCAATTTCGCCGTTATAAAAGGCACCAGCGCCGCTGTCGGCTAAGATGCGCATGGCTTTGGCGAGATCGGGATTTTTGTAGATTTCACCGACGCCGGGGACTTTGCCGTTGGGGTAGAAAACGCGGGCACCCTCGGGGTCTTTGCGGACGAGTTCGGACTCCCAGAGGCGGCCCACCATTTCCTGGATCGGGAAGCCGTCGCCGGCGAGGCGGATGGCGGTAGCGAACAATTTATTCCAAGGGAGCTTGCCGTATTTTTTGTGCATCGCCTCCCAGCCGCGGACGCAGCCGGGGACGGTGACAGAGTGAATGCCGGTCGAGTCCATTTTCTTGAGGCCCTTGGCTTGGAGGGCTTCAATGGTCATGGCGCGCGGGGCGGGGCCGCTGGAATTGAGGCCGGTAATCTGGCCGGTTTTGGCGTCCCGGTAGAGGACGAATAGGTCGCCGCCGATACCGCACATCATCGGTTCGACGACGCCGAGAACGGCGTTGGCGGCGATGGCGGCGTCAACGGCGCTACCGCCTTGGGCGAGGATCATGGCGCCGGCCTGGGATGCCAATACCTGGCTGGTGGAAACGATGCCGCCGCGGGCGATTACCATGGAGCGGCCGTGGGAACGGTCGGTTTTTTGGGCGTTGAGGAGTGAGATGGTCAAGAGGAAAAATAGTACTTTGTTTTTCAAGGTGTGCAGCCTGGGTTGCATTAAGAAGACGGCGGGCAATGACGTGGCGCACCTGTCTGGCACAATACTACTACGTTGGCGCCGCGGGGGAGTAATAGTTTCGCGCCGCCACAGTCAACGCCCGCCATGAGCGGAGCAATCGGCGCTCCTCCGCGAAGAAACAATACCGACCGCTGATGAACGCCGATTAACGCGGATAACACGAGGTTTTTTATCGGCGTTGATCGTCGTTCATCAGCGGCCAATCGCGCAAGCCCCGGGAACCTTCGTATTCCAAACCAGGAACCGCGCGGCCGGGGATTCAGACGTCTTCGACATGTACTTCTTTCCTCTAGCGAGCGGATGGCATCCCACCTAATGTTTAAGCCTGCTCTACGACGAAAACACGCCCGGTTTTGCGAAAGTCCCGCTAGTTTCCGGTCGCGGCCAGGCCCTCTTGCAGATGAACAGCGGGTCCTTCGCTGTGCGCCAGGCTCAACACCAACTGCCGTCCCGCCAAATCCATACCATTCAATGCATCTACCGCCGCCGCCGCGTCCTCGTGCCTGTCAAAGTCGGCAAAGCCAAACCCACGCGACTTTCCCGTTACCCGATGTTTCAC
>CAMDKT010000431.1 GCA_945900935.1 Candidatus Sulfopaludibacter sp. SbA3
GCGCCCATTCTCGATCCTCCGGATGGCCGCTGATATTGGCTTCGTCGATCTGAATCACTTCCGCGCCGATGCGCTCCATTTGGCGGCGAAGCACTTCGGCGATGGCCATACAAAGTTCGCCGCGCTGTTTGTAATGGCGGTCGGTGAGCACCTTGGTCAACATGTGCGGACCGGTACACGTGAACTTCAACTTGTGCGCCGTCAGGTTCTTCGTGAAGTCGTAATCGCGGGCGAGATTGAGAACGCCATCGCCTACGTTTTCATGAACAATACCGGCGGGATCGGTGCGGTAACTGAGTTGCGCGTCGGCGCGGAACTCATCAATGTCGGAAATGGAAAACCGCGTGCGGATGCCGGACATGCGGCTGATGAAATAGTCGATCATGCCATTGGTTTCCGGGTGGCTGGGATCGAAGCGATTGAGTTCACCATCGGCGACGACATCGATGCCGGCGAGTTCCTGCGTCTTCAATACGACCATGATGGCGTCGCGCAGCGCGCCTCGGGATGCATCGCCAAAAAGCCATTGCGGAGTGGGATAACTTCCCACGACAGTTGTCAGGATTGCCATAAAAGAACCATTCTATATGGTGGAGCCCTTTATGCGACTACCGCTAGTTCTATTTGCATTCGCGTCGTTAGCGTCGGCACAGACGCGCTTCGCGCAATTTGACGCGCGTGTGCTGGCCGCGGATTTGCGCGGCGGCTATCAAGTCGTCGTGACGGACGTGAACAAAGATGGGAAGCCGGACCTGGTGGCGCTGGCGTCCGGAATGACGGAATTGCTGTGGTTTGAGGGGCCAAACTGGGAGCGGCATGTTCTTGCGGCAAACATGAAACGCATGATCAACACCTGGCCCATGGATACCGATGGCGACGGGATTCCGGAGTTCCTGGTGGCCCATGCGTTCGAGAATGACGCGGCGCGATCGGTGGGGATTGTCAGTTTGCTGACGCACGGCGCGGATGTTCGGCAGCCGTGGACGGTAAGGGAAATTGACCGGCTGACGACATCGCATCGGATACGAACGGCGAATGGAATGTTCATCAACGCACCGCTGACCGGCGCTTCCGCGGTGGCGCCGGAGTATCGGGATCACTCGCCGCTGGTGGCGTACCGGCCGGGCGATTGGCACCGGCAACTGATCAATGGCGACGACGAAGGCGTGGTTCACGGGATCTTCATCCACGATTGGAACCGGGACCGGCGGGAGGACGTACTCACCGCGAGTTTCCGGGGCATCCATGTGAATCTGGCGCAAGCGGATGGCACATGGAAGCGGGAGAAAATTGTCGATGGCAATCCGGCTGCTTGGCCGAAATCGGGGTCGTCCGATGTAGCGGTGGGGACGTTGCGGCAGGAGCGTTTTCTTGCGGCCATTGAGCCTTGGCACGGCAATCAGGTTTCGATCTACCGCCAGAAGGGCGGCGCCTGGGCGCGGACGGTGATCGATGATTCGCTGGTGGACGGGCACACCGTATTCGCCGCGGATTTGAATGGGGACGGGAAGCAGGAAGTTGTGGCTGGATCTCGGGGCGGCAAGCGCGGCGTGTCCATTTATTACGAGGAAGACGGGCGGTGGATCCGGCAAGTGTTGAGCGAAGGCGCGGTGGCGGCGGCGGCGTGCACGGTGGCGGATTTGAATAACGACCGGAAGCCGGACATCGTCTGCATCGGCTCGGCGACGCAGAACCTGATTCTCTACACGCAGAAATGAGCAGGGTTCCAGCAGCACTTCCAGCCATTCGACACGGCGTAACTGCCGGCCCTGGCTTGAGACCGGTTTCGATGCGTTGGAGAACGGCGCGGACGCCGATGCGGATTCCGGTGCCGTACTTCGCGGTGTCGTTGCCAACGGGCTGGCGGACGGCGAACCAGCGCCCGGTTTCGGCTTCGATGGGAAGTTTGTGAGTGGGCTTTTCTACGCAAACCGCGCGAACCACCAAGGATCTCAATTTTACGGTGCGCGTCGCGCCAGCCGGTCGCGACGACCTCCTACTCAAGCAGATCCAAGATGATGGACCTGGACGGCGCCCAACAGCCGAGTGCGCGATTTATCCTGATTCCATTCGGCACTCTTGAATCGAAGCGAGTTATGCAGGCTCTTCATGCGACCCTCGATCCCCCTGCGGAGGAGTGGAATGCACCATTTGCCAGGATGGCTGCCGAGTGCCGCCTCGAACTCTCCGCGAGCGAAGCCTTTAGAATCCTGGTGGAATTCTACACCGATCTCTAAGTCCAAGCATGGTCACGCAACTCCGGATGCGTTTTCCAGAATTCGGTATGGAGATGGTGCCGCTCGTCGTCGACGTTCTGCGGATGGTTCATGCCGGTGCGGGTGGCGAGCGGGGAGGAGCGGCTGCGAGGGAGGCGAGAAAAGTTCTACGGTCGATAGTGGAAATAGTAAACTGGAAGATAGTGGATCTCGAGAAAACGCTCTTAAGAAAAGTTGGCCAGGCAATCGAGCGTTTCGATATGATTCGCGATGGTGACCGCATTGCGGTGGGTTTATCCGGCGGAAAAGATTCGGTGACGCTGCTGGAAGCGCTGCTTTTGCTGCAAAAACGCGCGCCAATCGATTTTCAAGTTTGCGCGTTCACGGTGGAGCAAGGCAAGTTTCTGGCGCCGATCGCGCCATTTGGCGAGTACATGAAAGCGCGGGGAGTGGAGTGGCTGTACGTCCGCGACGAGCCAAGTTTTCAATTGATCGAGGACGAGCCGGACCACGGTTGCGACATGTGCAGCCGCTTCCGGCGGCGGGCCGTGTATGAAATCGCCAAGCAGATGGGTGCCAACGTGATCGCATTGGGACACACGGCGGATGACTTTTGCGAGTCACTGCTGCGAAATGCCATGTATACCGGGCGGCTGAGCGCGCTGCCGGCGGTGACGTGGTCGGCTAAGAAAGATTTTCGTTTAATCCGTCCGTTGGTATTTGTGACGGAGGAGATCACACGGAATTACGCGAGCGCGCTGGCCGCGCCGGTTATCCCCTGTGGCTGCTCGCAAAAAACGGGTACCGTGCGACGAACACTCAGAGACATTTTTGGTGAATTAGAGAAGGAGCATCCTTACCTGAAAGAAAACCTTTTGTCGGCGATGGGAAATATACAAACGGATCGACTGCTCGACCCGCGATATCTTCCAGCCGATGCCGGCGGGCGGGCGGAAGCGCCGCCTCCGGTAAATGCCGACCTGTTCCCCATTGTCAATGAGGGACTTTCGATACCCAGGTAGTGAGATCGACGCGATATGAGAATTTTGCCCCGCGAAGAGAAATTCTTCGAATTATTGAATAAGCAAACCCGGCTCTTAACGGAGGCGGCCGCGATTCTGCTGGAAGGCGTAGAGGCGGGAAACGGCCACTTGAAGTCGATCGGGCCTAGAATCGAACAGTACGAGCACGAGTGCGACGAGATTCTGCACGAACTGTTCAAACGGCTGAACCAGACCTTTATTGCGCCGCTGGATCCCGAGGATATTCAGTCCCTTTGCAGTCACTTGGACGATGTGATGGACGGAATGGAGGAAGCGGCGCACTGCATCGTTTCTTACAAGATTGACCCCATTCCGCAGCCGGTGATAGATATCTGCCGGTTCCTGGTTAAGACGGTGGCGGAAGTGAAAGCCGCCGTGGAAGTCATGGACAAGAACCGGGAAATTTTGAAGCACTGTATCGAGATCAACCGGTTGGAAGGGCAGGTGGATCAGATCGTGCGCCTGGCCGTTGTCGATCTTTATGACAATGAAACGAATCCGATCCTGATCATGAAACTCAAGGAAATCTACGACGTGCTGGAGTGGACGGTGTATTGCTGCGAGGATGTTTCCGACGTGCTGCAAACCGTCGTCGTGAAGAATAGCTAAGCGCGGCCGACATGGATTCGAATTTTATTCTCGTGGCCCTGATCATCGCGGTTGCGCTGGCGTTCGACTACATTAACGGCTTCCACGACGCCGCGAATTCGATTGCCACCGTTGTCGCCACGCGGGTGCTGAGCCCCGGACACGCCGTGATTTGGGCGGGCTTTTGGAACTTGTGCGCGGTATTTGTGCTGGACACGGGAGTCGCATCGACGGTGGGCAAGGGCATGGTGGATTTGAAGATCGTCACACCCTACGTAATTCTGGCGGGTTTGTTGGGTGCGATCGTGTGGGATTTATTGACGTGGTGGTGGGGGCTGCCGACGTCATCCAGCCACGCGTTGCTCGGCGGTTATGGCGGCGCGGCCATGGCGAAGGTGGCCCTCACCCAGGGCGTCTGGCAAATATTTGACGCGCTTGTGATTAGCGGCTGGTTGAAGATGATCGCATTTATCATCATCGCGCCCATGCTGGGGATGACACTGGCCTATTTGCTAATGGTCGCGGTGCATTGGATTTTCCGCTCCACGATGCCAAACAAAGTGGACCGCTGGTTTCGCTGGATGCAGTTGGCGTCGTCGGCAGTTTTCAGCTTCGCGCATGGATCGAACGACGCGCAGAAGACGATGGGCATCATCACCAGCGTGCTGGTCACAGCCGGATATCTGGAGACATTCATCGTTCCGAAACCCGTCATCTGGGCCGCCTACATTGCCATCGCGGCCGGCACGATGAGCGGCGGCTGGCGCATTGTCCGGACGATGGGTGCGCGATTAACCCGCCTGAAACCGCGCGGCGGCTTCTGCGCGGACACGGCCGCGGCCATTTCCATTCTCTTCCCCACATACCTTCACATGCCTGTTTCGACGACTCACGTGATTGCCGGGTCCATCGCCGGCGTCGGCTCCGTCCACCGCTTGAAAGCTGTCCGCTGGGGCCTGGCCACAAACATCCTGTGGGCATGGCTGTTGACGATCCCAGCGGCCGCCGCGGTGGGCGCATTCTGCATGTTGCTCATCAAAGTTTTGGCCGGAAACATTTAATCGTCGCCCCGGAACCCGCGCGCGATTCTCCCAGCCTGTGGCCGTGGCGCACTAACTCAGAAGCGGCTTCACCACATTCCCATGCACATCGGTCAGCCGGTAGTGGCGGCCTTGAAACTTGAACGTCAGCCGGGTATGGTCGATGCCCAGGCAATGCAGAATGGTGGCGTGCAAGTCGTGCACATGGACAGGATTTTCCGTGATGTTGTAGCTGAAATCGTCGGTGGCACCGTACGAAACTCCGGGCTTGATACCGCCCCCGGCGAGCCACATCGTGAAGCAGCGCGGATGATGATCCCGCCCGTATTCAGTGGCCGTTAGCGGTCCCTGGCAGTACACCGTGCGGCCGAATTCCCCGCCCCAGACAACCAGCGTGTCATCGAGCATCCCGCGCTCGGACAAGTCCTGAATCAGCGCCGCCGCCGGCTGATCGGTGGCCGCGCATTGATTCGGCAGCGCTACGGGGAGCGTCCGGTGCTGATCCCAGCCGCGGTGGAACAACTGGACGAATCGAACGCCGCGTTCGGCCATGCGCCGGGCGAGAAGGCAATGAAAAGCGAATGTCCCCGGCTTGCGCGCGTCGGGACCATAGCGATCCACGACATGCGCGGGTTCTTTCGACAGGTCCGTCAGTTCGG
>CAMDKT010000432.1 GCA_945900935.1 Candidatus Sulfopaludibacter sp. SbA3
CGGCGCAACTGTTGGCGGTGTCGAGCTGCGTAGGGATTCGAGTGTCCAAGTACTTCTTGGAGGCGATGGCAGCCCGCAAAATCGGCGCGATGTTGCCAAATTTAACGTGCGTTTGGTGGTTAAAACGGTCAATAATGCGCACTTTTGGCACCTTTATGACACGTTTTTCGGCATGACAGGAAGTGCAAACCGCTTCCGAAGGCAGGCGCATAACCGCTCCAGCGGATTGGTGGCAAGTCGCGCAAACCAGTTTCAATGCCAAATGCCGCCGGTGCGAAAACGGTGTGTTCTGCGCCCCGGCGGCACTGGCCAAAAGTACGGCCGCGATCAGCCCTTGTAGGAAATGCGCCAAATCTTGTTCCCGCCGTCGTCGGTGAGGAGCAGGCTGCCATCGGGCGGCCCCAAACTTCGCGCTTGCCCGGATCGAGCAGCCAGCCGGTAAGGAAATCTTCTTTTGGTCTAGCGATTTTGCCATTCTTGAACGGGACGAAAACGATGTTGTACCCGACGCGCTGGGAGCGGTTCCAGGAGCCGTGCTGGCAGATAAACGCGCCGTTCTGATACTTGGCCGGGAACATTTTGCCGGTGTAGAAGACGAAATCGAGCACGGCGACGTGCGCGCCCAGGATCATGTCGGGCTCGACGGTTTTCTTGACGATTTCCTCATCGACGTACTGGCGCCTGCTCACTCAAACTTGAAGTCTCAGTCGCCCTCGCCTTTGAAGACTGCCTCCTCCGGGTTCTGAATCGCGGACAGGATGTTCTCGGCGACCTTATCTAGCAGCTTCGCGCCCCAGAACGGATCGGTGACGTCGTAGTAGATAACTCGGATATGCTTCAAATCGAACGGCACGTCGCTTTCGTTGGATGAGATGAGGACAACCGGCTTCTTGAGCGCGTGCGCCAGACCCAGTTCGTAAAAGACGTTGGGGTTGCGCGTGGTCATCTCGGCGACCAGGACTCTCGCGGCATTGATCCCCGACCATACCTGGTCCATGATCTTGCCGGTACCAAAGATCTCTGCGTCGGCCCGGACGGGTTTGAGTCCCGCCTTCTCGATGGCTGGTTTGTAGACCTTTTCGTAGTAGTTTCCGTGCGGGGCCGCGAACGGCATCATGACGAAGCAGGAATCCCCGGAGGCGAGCGTCACGGATTTTCCAAGCTTTTTCAGTGCGCCGGACGATCCGGAGTTGCCGGGGACGTCATCGGATACGTCGAGCAGCCGCCGTCTGCCGCTGTGTTCCTCGATCAGCTTCGCCGTGTTCTGCGTTGTCGAAGAATTGCATGTCCGGCAGGTTCTCGCCGCGATAGTGGCTGTAGACCGTCGAGATCTCCGGGGCCTTCAGGACCGCCTCACGCAGCCCGGCGGAGGGGCGTTCAAGCAGTCCGAATTTCATGGCGGAGCTTAGTTCGAGCGCGTAGGGCCCCTTGTTGAACTTGATGTTTAGGAGGGCCGCCGTGTCTGCTTCAGTGCATTCCTTGCCGACATTCTGGTCGAGGATTGCCTTCGGAATCCGCAGGACTTTTTCAAGCGGGTGCCGGGGATACTTGGGCACAACGGTCTTGGGTGCCGAAGCTTTCTTCGGGGCGGCGGCCTTCTAATCTCATGCTGCGTCCGCGGCCGCATCGACCGGCGGTAAGCCACCCCAGATCACGACATCGGGGCACAAGTCGGCGCCGTTTGGCCAAATCAGCGTGCCGCCTTCCACGCGCACCTCCATAAACCGCGCATCGTCGTTCCGAATCTCAGTGAAAACTGGCCCCGCCAACATGGGGCCGAGGTCTCTCTCGACTACGCGACCGTCGGTCAATGTGAGTTCTATGCGGTAGTTGCCCAGCGGCCTCGCTTCCCGTATGCGAACCAATTTCATGTCTCCTCCTTAGTCCAGTGGGGCGATGGGTTTCAAAGGTATTCCACCACGTGCCCGTTCCCAATCGGCTCTTAGTTCCTGGCGATGAAGGACTGCCCATTCGAGTACCAACGCCAAGGCTCTTCTCGGGAGTTCTCCCCTGAGGATGGCGAGCGTCTCTATCTCGACGAGAGCTTCGTGTTCGCCATATTCGGCGTGGGGCGGCCGCGATGAACGCCTAATCAGTGGCAGCCTAAACACGTGAACTGTCGGCCATGGCAACTGGCGCAGTTCGATTTATCCAACGCGGATTTCATTCGATTATGTTTATCCAGGAAGTCATGGCTGTGATTGACAGGTTTCAGCACGGCAACGTTGTTGTGGCACTTTTCGCAGGAAAACGGCGGGTCGATTTTGTTGTGGCAAACCAGGCAATCGGCCATCAGCGGGAAGACGCTCGCTGGCGCGACATTCTCCGATTGCTCGATACCGTGATGGCAGCCGGCGCAACTGTTGGCGGTGTCGAGATGCGTAGGGATTCGAGTGTCCAAGTACTGTTTGGAGGCGATAGCAGCCCGCAAAATCGGTGCGATGTTGCCAAATTTAACGTGCGTTTGGTGGTTGAAACGGTCAATAACGCGCACTTTTGGCACCTTTATGACACGTTTTTCGGCATGACAAGACGTGCAAGCCGCCTCCGAAGGCAGGCGCATGACCTTTCCAGGGGACTGGTGGCAAGTCGCGCAAGCCAGTTTCAATGCCAAATGCCGCCGGTGCGAAAACGGTGTGTTCTGCGCCCCGGCGGCACTGGCCAAAAGTACGGCTAAAGCTAGCCCTTGTAGGAAATGCGCCAAATCTTGTTCCCGCCGTCGTCGGTGAGGAGCAGGCTGCCATCGGGCTGCTGGAGCAGGCCCACCGGGCGGCCCCAAACTTCGCGCTTGCCCGGATCGAGCAGCCAGCCGGTAAGGAAATCCTCTTTTGGTCCAGCGATTTTGCCATTCTTGAACGGGACAAAAACGATGTTGTACCCGACGCGCTGGGAGCGGTTCCAGGAGCCGTGCTGGCAGATAAACGCGCCGTTCTTGAACTTGGCCGGGAACATTTTGCCGGTGTAGAAGACGAAATCGAGCACGGCGACGTGTGCGCCCAGGATCATGTCGGGCTCGACGGTTTTCTTGACCATTTCCGGGTTCTTGCCCTTATTCATCGGATCCTCATTGGGGCCCGTGTAGGCAAACGGCCAGCCGTAGAAGGCGCCTTTTTGGATCTTGGTAAAATAATCCGACACCAGATCGTCGCCGAGCGTGTCGCGTTCCTGGATGGCGGCCCAGAGGTCTGTGGTGCCAGGGTGGAAACGAAGGCCAACGGGATTACGGGTCCCGGTGGCGATCACGGTAGCGCCGGTGCCATCGAGGTTGTATTGATGAATGGCGGCGCGACGCGGGTCCTCGCCGGGGCTGGAGTTGGATTCCGAACCGACGGTGACGTAGAGTTTTTTCGCTTTCTCATCCACGAGCAGGGTGCGGGTATTGTGGCCCTTGCCGAGTCCGGCGTAGCTGATGATCTCCTCGCCTTTGCCGGCGGTTTGCCCTTTGGCGTCGTAGGGGTAGCGTTTGATGGACGACGGCTCGCCGACATAAAGGAATCCGCCGTGCAGCGCCATCCCGTAGGGGCGGTCCAGGCCCTCAATGATTTTCTTTTTATTCTTGCCGTCCTTGCTGAGGACAAAGACGGAACCGTTAGCGACGGTGTCGGAGAGAATGATTTCCTGCGAAGGGCCATGCAGCATGAACCGTGGCCGTCCGAAATCGCCGGCGGCAAACTCTTCGATGCTGAAACCGGCGGGCAGACTGAGCTGCGCGCCATCGGGTTTGGCGACGACTTGCGGGCGGTTGTTCACCGAGGGAGTGGTGTAGGGCGCGGGTAAATTGAATTTTGATTTCTGCGCGATGGCGAGGCCGCTGGAAGCCAGGGCCGAAAAGGCAAATGTACGTCGTTTCATGGTCATTGTCTCCGAATCATCAGTGTATCGGAGTTTTGATCGATGTGGCTCGCGCGGCTGCCGCCGACTCTAGTTCTGGGATCGAGACCTTGTCCAACGGCACGAACGTGCGGACATTGGCGGACCAGGTGGAAATTTCCCCGTCTTCGATCTGGTAGAGCCAACCGTGCAGTTGGAGTCCGCGTTTCACGATGGCGGCGGCGACGGAAGGGTGAGTCCTTAGGTTGTCCATTATTTTTTCGCAATCGGAATGTCCGCACACGACGATGTCCTGGACCTTCAGGGCATTGACGGCATATTCAATCGTCGCGGATACGCCCCCGTTGTGGTCGCCATACGCTGGAACGATGTTGCTGGCATTACGGCAAATGAACAACTCGCCGGGTTTTGTCTGTAGGAGCAAGCCCGGAACGATCCGGCTGTCCGAGCATGTATGAAATGAAGTCTTCCTTATGTTCGGGATAGACTTCCTCGCGGACTTTTCTGTAGCCTGAGACGAGATTGCGCCCAGATTCTCCTTGGCCGCTAATTTGCTGGTGATTGAGTGGATGGCAGCGGACGAGTTATGCGGAGACCGGGGAAGGACAGAGGGGGGCGTCGGTAGTCGGCCGGATTGCGTTAATACCCGAGAAACGACAAAGGCAATGAACTCGAAAACGGGCCGGACCGAAGCAACGATGGACGGCGGCGGGTCAGCCAGGTGGTAAATTTTTACGAAAGCCGCGCGAAGCTCGCAGGGCTGTTGGGAAACACTGGGGCAGACTCGATTCCGCGGATGGCGCTGCAAGCGCGAACGCTGTTGCCGGCGGGTGGCGCAATCAATCGGCGACAGCGAGGAAATAGGAGCCCCAAACGCCGCCGACAGACACAATGCGATTGCGCTCAATGCCAGCTTCCGAATTGGGCGCGTCCGTTTATACAGTGTGAAGCCGGGCAATACCCGTCGCCATTTGCCGAAGCCCCTTGTTTCACCCGGGATTCGTTAACCCAAGATGAGACGCAGCCAGCGGATGATTTCGATGAGCGGAAATCGAAGTAGGCCGGGCGACCCTTGTTTATTGGGCGGCGCGGCACAGGGCGCGGCGGCGGGGGCGGTTCATTCGGGCCGCCGCCGCTTTCCGAAGAGCGAGACAAGGTAGGCTTGGGCTTCGGGCTCGTCGCGGATTACTTTCCAGCTCGCGAAGGCTTCAGACGCGACATTGATTAACATTAGAACGTCGATCCTGTTCCATGTTTTTCCGGTGTCGTAATCGGCTTCGTGCCTTTCCTGTTGCAGATTGATGAATGCATCGACGACAACCAGCAGATTGGCCGAAGTTTCCGTAAGCGGTCTCGTTTTCTGGAGGCCGCTAAGCGCGCGGCTGATGTCAGCGGAAGCGGACTTCATTTTTCCGTGCTCAAACACACGGCTTAAATCGGAGCGCAACTCCGGATGGGCCCAGTTTCGCGCGGCCTCAGCGATGAGTAAATGAAACAATGCATAATAAGCTCAAGACTACCTAGTTTTTGGTTAAGCGGCCAAGCGGAACCCCTCAGCCCTGGTTAGATCGAGCCGGTCGCGGATGAATTTTCTGAACAATTCGCCTGGACCTGATGCGATGAGAAAATCGGGGAGTGAATTTCGGAGAGCGATC
>CAMDKT010000433.1 GCA_945900935.1 Candidatus Sulfopaludibacter sp. SbA3
ACGCAAAAAAAAGGCCTGAAGCCGCCAGTGCTGCTGGGTGAAGCGGTTCGGATGGTCGCCAAGATCGGTGGATATCTCGGACGTAAAAACGATCCGCCTCCCGGTCATCAACAGATCTGGCAGGGCTACACTGCATTGCAGTTCATGTCGTTCGGGTTCGCGCTGAAAGAGGAATAATTCTTCCGCGTTACTTATGGGTCAAGGGCAGGGCTAGCGGGCGGCGGAACCGCCAGCCGTTTCGACGAGTGTGACCCAGAACGGACCGTCCGGGCCTTCGAACGTCATTCGCTTGTTTCGATTGGCTCCGCACACCCGAACGGAATAGTGGGAGCCCTCGACGACGGAGGGCATGGATAGACTGACGCCTCTGGGCAGAACCGCCTTCAGATTGCCGCCGATCATGTTGGCCAATTCGCCCAAGGCGTCAAAGACGTCATCATCAAATTGAATCGGTTTCGGTATTTGCATGAGCTGCGCCGTAAACGCAAAGGCCATCGAAAGGGAGCATTCCAGGAGTACCGCGCCGCTCCACTCTCCTGCAAAGAAGACCGCGGAGGTGGCTCGGCCGGATTGTTCGGTGTAGGCTGAGCCCCCTGGAGCGACCCTATAGTTGGTCATCGTCATTAGAACGTCCTGGACGATGCGGCAAACTTCTGTGTCGTAGGCTTCCACCTGTAGGATTGAATTGGTCATACTTTCCTCAAGGAACTTGATAAAAGGACGCCGAACCGTGCACGACGCGGCCATAAGTCGGATCCAGATTGATCGTCGTCTCGGCGGCGCCCAGGGCAAGCAAACCTTTGCTGGTAATGGTGGTGCGCAGTTCGCCCAGAATCTTTTTCTTTGTCTCGACATCGAAGTAGATCAACACGTTCCGGCAAAGTACGAGGTCAAATGGGCCGAGAGAACGCATCGAGGAACGCAAATCGAATCGCTGAAACGAGACCATCGACCTCAGGTTGTCATTGATCTGCCAATCCAGCCCGGCGCGAGTAAAGTGCTTGACAAGGTATTTTGCCGGCAAACCCCGGTTTACTTCGATCTGCAAATATCGCCCCGCAGCCGCCCGGTCCAGGATTTTCTGATTGAGATCGGTGCCCATTATCTGGACGCGCCAGCCTTCGAGTTTCATTTCGTGGAGGATCATCGCGATACTGTAGGCCTCCTGGCCGCTGGAGGCGGCGGCCGACCAAATGTTGATCCGCCTTGTGTCGCGTTTGGAGCTGACGAGTTCCGGCAAGATAATTTTCTGAAGCGCATCGAATAGAGCGAGGTCCCGAAAGAACAAGGTTTCGTTGGTGGTCATCGACTCGACGACGCGACTCTTGAGCGGCAATGGGGCGGTGGCGCGCAGAAGACTGCAAAGATCGTTCAACGTCGATAGATTTTCCTGTTTGACGATCGGCAGAAGCCGGGATTCCAAGAGGTAGTTTTTCCCAGCGTCGATGACAATCCCGGATTCCTGATAGATGTAGCGTTGGAGGAATGCATAATTATCCGTCGTAATCGATGACTGCTCGGTTAGTTTCTCAGCTAAGAGTGTTTGCATTTGGCTCTCTGAACGGATGTTTTCCGACTTTGTCTTATGGAATGTCGATTCTGAGTTCTCAAGAGTTCCTACTTCTGGATTTCGCTATTCAATCCGGCACCGGCTACAAATGCCGAATGATCTCCGGGGCGACGGCCTTCAAATCACAAACAGTATCCGCGTAACCTGCTCGAACGACAAATCCCGGCATTCCCCAAACAACACTGCTGGGCTCATCCTGGGCAATCACGTACCCGCCCAACCCGCGGAGACGTTCGACGCCGTGAAGCCCGTCCTGCCCCATGCCGGTCAATATTACCGAGATAGTCGCCCCACCGTACACCTGGCCAACGGAACGGAACAGGACATCTACGGCGGGCCGGCAGGAGTTCTCCATTGGATCCTGGTTCGTTTGTAAGACGACGTTGCCGCCACGACGGACAACGCACATATGAAAGTCGCCCGGGGCGATATAGACACACCCCGGCGATGCTACCATGCCATCCTGGGCCTCAACGACTTTCACCTTGCTATAAGACTGCAGGCGTTCAGCTAAGAGGCGTGTAAACATCGGCGGCATATGCTGAACGACGAAAACCGGAAGCGGGAAGTCCTTCGGAAGAGCCGGAATGACTTCGGCCAGCGCGTTAGGTCCACCTGTCGAAACGCCAATGGCAATCGCTTTCGGGCGAACAGATTGGGGACGGAAGGTGAACGTGAGGTTGTCTGTTCGGACGGCGGTCTTTGTCGCGAAATCCTGAGGGTAAGCGGCGCGTTGCACTGTGTGGAAACCACTTCCAGACGCCATTTTCGGCCCGAGTGATCGAGACTCGCGGAAAAACTGCTTTATCTTAGGCACGAGCTGACTTTGGAAAGCCTCCAGGGCTCTAGCCTCGCTGGCGTTCTTAGTGAGATAGTCGTCGGCACCGGCGGAGAGCGCTTCAAGGGTGATCCCGGCTCCGCGCTCAGTCAACGCGCTACACATCAACACCCTGATTCGAGGGAACTGCCGCTTGATTTCGCGTAGAGTGGCGATCCCGTCCATCTCCGGCATTTCGATATCAAGGGTTACGACATCGGGACTCAACTGCAAACATCGCTGAAGGGCGATATTTCCGTTGGATGCGGTGCCGACGACTTCGATTTCCGCGTCATCACGGAGCGCATCCGATAGAATCTTTCGCATTACGACGGAATCATCAACAATTAACACACGAATACGCGGCGATAATGTCGGTGTCGGATTTTGTGGGTTCAACATCTTGTTGACATCTCGAATTTGGGCAATCGGGCGAGCGGGCAGATATCCATGGCCGCGTACACGGGCACGGAACGGATGGCTCGGCTCGGCTCGCTATTGGAGGACTCCAAGCAATCGCAACTTGTCGGCGATAACCTCATCGGTGAACGGCTTCATGACGTATTCGTTAGCCCCGGCTTCGAGTGCAAGATACATTTGCTCGATCTCGGTTTCGGTTGTCACCATCATTAGCGGCACGGCGCTGTACTTGGGGTCCGCTCGAATTGCCTTTACGAAATCCAGACCGTTCATCTCGGGCATGTTCCAGTCGACGAGGATCACGGAGAGGTCTAAGCTCTGTGCCCCGATCATATCCAGTGCCTCTCGTCCGTTGGCTGCTGAACAGACCTCATATCCGAATCGGTTCAGCGTTCGGCCGAGGATCATGCGGATTGCTCTTGAATCATCAATTACTAACGCTGTACCCATACGGTTCACCATTCTTAAGGGGATGTTGCGGACGTCCTAGTCCGTCTATTGGTCTTATCGGCAGGCGCCGCGCAGACCGGAATATTTCATTGGTCGATCGCCAGCATCCGGGGAGGAGCCGCGGATGCCGAACCGAAAGCCGTTTCAAGCGTCCTGTGCAGTGCCACGCGAAGTTGCCGCACGGCAACGGGCTGCGGGACCGCCATTTTGCTAGAACCGTTTCAAGCGAGGCATACATTTCTGCGCGAATGGGACGAAGGGGCCATTGGTCCCACCAGGTTTCAAACCGCGCCGACTCCTCGGCGACGATGTGCTCAGCCCGAGCAAGCGCGTCCTTGCGGATACGGGTTCGTTCTCTCATCTGCTGATGCAACTGGTCAAGAAAAATGGCTTGCAGGCCATCCCGTTGTGCCAATACCGGATCCAGATTTCGAGGAACCCCGAGATCCAACACGAGCAACGGCTCCACTCGCTCCGCCAGCAGCGGCGACAACATCCGTTCGCTGAGGAGAGGAACGCGTCCGCGGCAGGCACCGACAACAGCGTCGACATGGGCCAGTAATTTTACCGATTCCTGAGCCGAACGGGAGGGTATCCCGAACCTGGCGGAGAAACGGGTTGCCTTTTGCTTGTCGCGGGCCCAAACACCGGCGATTGTAATCGCCGGGACTGCGGCCTCCGCTCGGCCTGGAAGTCCGGAGCGTGTTCCGGAGCGCAAAAGGTGGGTGGCAACCCCCTCTGCCATGGTGCCGGCGCCGAGCAGGAGGACCTGCACGGATTTCGGATGCCGGGCTGGTAACGGCGCGAGCCGCCTCAGATTCCGAAGTACCGCCGACCCAATCCCTGAGTTGCCGTCCGCCAATCCAGTTTCCCGTCGAACGCGTTTGGCCGAACGCAGGGCGCACGCCACGAGGTGTTCCAGCACCGGACCGAGGGTCCCTGCATACCGGGCCGCTCTGGCCGCGCCGGCCACTTGGTTGGCAATCTGGGTGTCGCCGGGGACTTCCGAACGCAAGGCCGAGGCGACCGCGAAGAGATGGGCCGCTACCTCGGCGTCTTGGAGGTGGTATCGCAGGCACAGATCATGCATAGCCCGTGCCTGTGGACGATATGACCGGATGGGCTCAAGTGGGTAAGAATCCAGCTTCCCCTCGGTCACCAGATAAACCTCGGTCCGGTTGCAAGTGCTAATCAGCATGACCTCGCGAACATGACCGCCGTGCTGAGACATCCGGCCAGGCGCGAGGAACATCGGCAGGACTTCGTAGAGTTCCGCCTCACTGAAGGCGAGTTCCTCACGGACGTCGAGGGGAGCCCGTGAGTTATCGATACCGTAGACGTGGATGGTCGGCATGAGGATTCAGGTAGACAGAGGTCTGCCAGCAGGCCTCTGTGTTTTGCAGTGTATTTGTGCAGTATCCTAAATCTTGAACCGAGAGACGAGCGCTTGCAGTGCGTTCGCCATACGACTGAGCTCCATGGCCGCCTTCTGGGTGTCGCTTGCGCCACTGGTCGTACTCTCCGCCGCAGTAGCCACACCTGTGATGTTTCGGGCGATTTCTCCGCTGCCCTTAGCGGCTTCGTTGACGTTTCGACCGATCTCGTTGGTTGTGGCAGTCTGCTCCTCAACCGCGGAGGCGATCGTGTTGGAGATGTCGTTGATCTGGTTGATGATGGCGCTGATATCGCCGATGGCCTTGACCGCGGCTTTGGTGTTGCCTTGGATGGCCTCGATCTTCTGGCCGATTTCCTCGGTGGCTTTGGCCGTTTCCTTTGCCAGCTCCTTCACTTCCTTCGCCACAACCGCGAAACCCTTTCCGGCTTCGCCGGCCCGGGCCGCTTCGATGGTCGCATTCAACGCGAGGAGGTTCGTTTGCTGCGCAATGGAGGTGATGACCTTGATTACCTTGCCGATTTCCAGACTCGACTCCCCAAGTTTGAGGATAGTCTGGTTGGTCGATTCGGCGACCGACACGGCAGCCTTGGCGACACGAGCGCTCTCGTTGGCGCTCTTGGAGATTTCGCGGATGGAGGCCAGCATCTCTTCGCTTCCGGTGGCGACCACCGACACGTTTTTCGATACCTGTTCCGAGGCCGCCGAGACAACGTTGGCCTGGGAAGCGGTCTCTTCCGCATTACCGGCCAACTGCTGGCTGATCGCGGTCAATTCTTCGGAGGAACTTGCCAACGCCTGTGCGTTCCGCGTCATCTCC
>CAMDKT010000434.1 GCA_945900935.1 Candidatus Sulfopaludibacter sp. SbA3
CCACCCGCTCCAAATCGCCGTGCTGCAACACTGGCACATACACCACAGGCAGGTTCTGTTCCCGAATATCGGTGTGTCTGGGGTCGGCCACCACTCCCACGATCTCGCGCGGATGCCGATCGCGCCGCGCAAACCGAAAATGCCGTAAACCGTCTCTCGCTGTCCCCCCCAATAGCCGCTTTACGAAGGCCTCATTTACTATCGCCACCGCCGGTCGCTCTCTGTCGTCGCTCTCCGAAAAATCCCGGCCCGCCAAAAGATGGCCCTTCGCCATCCGAAAAAATCCGGGTCCGACAACCAAATAGTTTACGCGACTGCCCTCGGGACCAGTCAGTCCATCGATCCAGACTCTGCTGTAAAAGGGTCGCGTAAGGAAAAGCCCCGTCACTGAAAGGGACGCACTCTCCACTCCCGGCATCCGAAGTAAGGCTGTTTGCAAATCCAGGTACAAACGCTCGGGCGATTTGTACATCGACTGAGTCGCATCAATCGTCGCGGCCCACGCATTCTCTGTGGAATACCCCAGGTCAACTGAATTGAGATTGGAATAAGATCGCCATGACATCATCGCTAGAATCGCCGCGATCACCGCTATAGCGACCTGCGCCACTAAGCTGAAATCAACGAATCGCCATACTTTCCATCCGCCTCGGTGGTCCGCGCCAGGCGGCCCGAATCCCAGAGCAACGGCAGCCCGCCCACAGTCGCCATCAGGCAAGCGCTGACGACGCAGGCCGTTACGCCGAACGCCATCAGCAAACTCGTGACTTCGAACGGCAACACTTCGGCGATCCTTTGGCCGATCAGTAGCGCTAACAGTTGCTGGTGCAGAATTCCAGTCAGGAACAGGGCTATTATGCTGCTAACGAGCGCCAAAGCCCCGTTCTCCAAAAGCACCAGTGCCGAAAGATGTCGCCGGGACGCACCCAACGCCCGGCGTATCGCAAACTCATCTCTCCTCTTCGTGAATCGCGCTCCCGCCAGAAAAGCGCAGTCCCCGACCGCTATCAACAAAATCGAGATCGCCGCCAATAACAGGATCTCTACCTCCAGTTTGTTGCCGCCCAGCGTCTCCGCAAGCCCGGCGCTCGCCGGCGCAATCACAACTCCCAATTCCTTCACCCTAGCCTCGCCATATCCTTCCGCCACGAGCCACCTGTGAAACAAGACTTGCAATTCCGCCGCCGCCGCCCGAATTGTTGCGGTCCCCGCCAGTCGCGCCATTGCCCTCACAAGGTGGTTACGCTTCTCACGGTCGACTATCGTCAAATCGACCGGGATTCCCGGATCCAGTCCCACAAATCTCTGATCGGCTACCCCAACAATCACGTATTGCTTTCCATCCACAATGACGGCAGTATTCACGATGCCAGGATCCGATCGGAAACGCCGCGCCCAATACCTGCCGCTAAGCACTGCTTCCGGCGGTCCAGAATCCGATCCTGGCTGCAACAGGCGCCCCAACTGAGGATTGACGCCAAGCATCGCATGGTAATTTGGGCTCACCTCTTCAACGCTTGCTTGTTCCAACCGGCCGGAATGGTCGACCTGCAGGGTCGCCCGGCCTGTCATCACAACTCCCGCCAACGTTTTCGAGTGGGCTACGATATACGAAGCAAAAGCGGAATCTATCTGTTTTTCCACTTCGCCTGACACGATCGTGCGAATAGAAACGAGTTGCCCGGCTTCCCGAACGGCCAAGTCCCGGAGAAAGCAAGCCTCAAGAATCGAAAACATTGAACAAGCCGCCGCCATTCCCGCCGAAAGCAAAACCACGACGGTCACCGTGTACCAAAGGTCTTTAGTCAGCGCTCTTAGTGCCTGCGAAGCGATTGTCATTCGGTTATCGAATCCGTTCAATTCTAGCGCGAAACGCCCGCCGCTCAGTGCCGGTAGGCGCGGTGCCGTCGAGAAACACCGGCCGGCGCCGGCCAGTCTCAAGAAGCACTTTCAGCGCGCTCCCCCTCACTTCTCTCTTGGTGTCAATCAAAGCCTTCGCGGCCGACAATATAGGGTAGCTGAGCGCTAAGGATCGATTTACGTCGCTCGCCTCCTTATCCGAGAGACCGTCTATGATAGCGACAACGTCAATATCGGGCCGGTTTAAGGCCACTTCATTTAGCGAAAGCAGTTCGTCTGCCGCCGCGGGACAAGTCTCCGTACTGGCAAGAAACGCCAACAAATACCTCTTGCCGGTCAATCCCAACTCCGGCCTCGATCGCAGCGTGAGTAACTTATCAAGTAGCTCGCTCGAAGGCCCGTTAGGACGAACACTTAACTCCGCCTTCGAATTGGTAAGACTGAAGTGTAGATATGCGCCGCATGAAATGATGGCGCATATCGAAAGTTCGCTAGGAAAACGGCCAGACGCGCTCAATAGTCTTCGACAGCATCCACATTTTGTCGTCTTCGTTCAGGAATTTCATTTCGTCGCGAACAACGGCCAGGGTTTGGGCGTATGTCGCGTGGGGGAGGCTGACGGGCCAATCGGTGGCCCACATGAGGCGCTGAGGACCAAACGTCTCGTGGAGCCGTTTCACGTGGGCCTGCGCGTCCGTCCAGGGATAGGGTTGTTTGGAGAGCGACCAGGTGTGGGAGACCTTGACGAATACTTTGGGATGGCGTTTGAGGGCGATCAGTTTTTCGAGCTCTTCGGGCTTGTTGACAGGCGTGTCGGCCATGTGGTCGATGACGATGGTGAGATCGGGGAACTGGTCGATGAGCTTGCCGATTTCGGGCATTCGTGAGACCGGCGCCAGCAGCGTCATGGGCACTTTCAGCTCTTCGCAGCGCTTGAACAGCGGCTTCATAAGGGGACCGGAGATCCAATCGCCGGAAGCGTTGGCGGCGGGGCTGAGGCGAACGCCGCGGCACCCGGCGGCGGTGAGTTCGGCGAGGTGTTCGGGAGCGTCGGGGTTCTCCGGATTTACGCGGGCCACGCCCTGGAAGTATTGGGGATACTGTTTGAGCGTATGCAGGAGAAATGAGTTGTCGAACATGTAATGGCGAACCTGGATGATGACCGTCTTGGCGACGTTGTTGGCCTTCATCAGTTCGATCAGCATTTCGGGAGACTTGTCGTCGGGCGGATGGGAGGGGTTGCCCTTCCAATAGGGAAAGCGCGGATCGCGCTTGTAGACATGGACGTGGGGGTCGAGGATGCGGTAGTTTGTGGCGGCGCTCATAGTGGTTGCGGCGGCGGTGGCGATCAGATTTCGGCGGGTCATGAAAATTGGACCGATGCTACAAACTATACTGTATGTCTATGCCACAGTACGACTATGACCTGATCGTGATCGGATCGGGGCCCGGGGGGCAGCGCGCGGCGATCCAGGCGGCGAAGCTGGACAAGCGGGTCGCGATTATCGAGAGGAAGGCTGTGCTGGGCGGCACATGCATCAATACGGGCACGATTCCAAGCAAGACGCTGCGGGAAGCCGTGATGCATTTGTCAGGCTACCGGGAGCGGAGCTTTTACGGGTCGTCGTATGCGGTGAAGCAGAACATTACGATGCAGGATCTGCTGTTCCGCACGAACCTGGTGATCAAGCACGAGCAGGACGTGACGCGGCACCAGGTGATGCGGAACAACATCGACTTGATCGAAGGCTGGGCCAGCTTCACAGGGCCGAACCGGGTGCGCGTGGACACTGTGGATAATCACGGATCGCAGGAGCTGACGGCGGATAAGATCATCATTGCCGTGGGCACGACGGCGACGAAAAACGAAAAAATCCCTTTCGATCCGGAGACGATTTTCACGAGTGACGAAATTCTGGAGCTGGCGCGGCTGCCGAAGACTTTGGTGGTAGTGGGCGCGGGGGTGGTGGGCGCGGAGTACACGACCATATTCGCGGCTTTGGGAGTGCGGATTACGTTGATCGACAAGCGCCCGATTCTGCTTGATTTTGTGGACAATGAAATCGCCGATTCGCTGGCCTATCAGATGCGGGAAAACCGGGTGACGCTGCGGCTCGGCGAGGAGGTATCGTCGATTGAAACGGTGCAGGATGAGCACGGCAAGCGGGTGAGGATTCAGCTGGCGAGCGGCAAGCAGGTGATTGCGGAGAAGGTGCTGTATTCGATTGGGAGAACGGGTAATACGTTTCGTTTAGGGCTGGAGAGCGCGGGGATTACGCCGGATGATCGCGGGCGTATTAAGGTGAACACTCATTTTCAGACGGAAGTGCCGAATGTGTACGCGGTGGGCGACGTGATCGGGTTTCCGAGTCTGGCATCGACATCCATGGAGCAGGGGCGGCTGGCGGCCTGCCATGCGTTTGGCGTGGAGGCGGCGATTGTGCCGTCGCTGCTGCCGTTTGGGATTTATACGATTCCGGAGATTTCGATGGTGGGGCGAAGCGAGGAGGAATTGACGCAGGCCAATATTCCTTATGAGGTGGGGAAGGCGCGTTACCGGGAGATCGCGCGGGGGCAGATTATCGGCGATAACACGGGGCTGTTGAAGTTGATTTTCCATCAGGAGACGAAACAGCTATTGGGCGTGCATATTATTGGTGAGGGCGCGAGCGAGTTAGTACACATCGGGCAGGCGGTGTTGAGCTATAACGGGACGATTGATTACTTCGTCAATACGGTTTTCAATTACCCGACGCTGGCGGAATGTTATAAGATCGCGGCGCTGGACGGGTTGAACCGTTTGGGGGGGTGAGGCGCAACTATTACCCCAATCCGGCCTCGGCGGCCCAGGCCAGGAAACGCCTGGCGCAGTGGTCCAGATTTTCCCGGCTTCCGCCCCCTTGCAGCGGAGAACACATTTCGTAGGCGATGCGACCGGTAAACCCTTTGGCTTGCAGTGCACTGAGGAAGAGTTTGTAATCGATGAATCCTTCGCCCATGGGAACGGCGACGACGGCGGGGGTTTGCGGTTCGTAGTTGATGAGGGCGGACTGATATTTGTAACGCGGACGAAGCTGGTAATCGGCGATGGTTGTGTGGACAGTGTGGCTGCCGAGGAGAGTGGCGGCGGCTTGGAGATCGGCGCCCTGGAGAGCCGGGGCCCAGGCGTCGAAAAGCGCTTTCAAATACGGCGAATCAATGGCGCGCAGAATGTCGTGCAGAGCTTCGAAACCGGCGCCGATGTCGTGGTGGTTTTGGAGACCCAGCGTGACGCCGAATTCACCGGCGCGGCGGGCGGCTTCTTTCAGGGTGTCGACGACCAGATTCCACTGCTCCGGGAAGCCGGCGTGCGGGGATTCGTACCCGGTGAAAATGCGGACGACCGGGATGGAGAGATCCTGGGCGAGGCGGCAGAGTTCGGTGAGATAGGCGAGCTGAATTTCTTTGTGGGGAATGTCGCGGCGGTCAAGGCCGGCGGTGAGATCGCAGTATCCGGCCAGAACGTTGTGATTCAGGTTTAGATTGACGAGTTGGTCGCGGAGTTGTTTTCGCTGAGCGGCGGCGTAGTCGAGCGGGGAGACGTGGGGGCGCTTGGCCATG
>CAMDKT010000435.1 GCA_945900935.1 Candidatus Sulfopaludibacter sp. SbA3
CTAAGCGAGATCGCGAGACCGAGATAGGCCTCGAACTGCTCCAGTTATGCCAGACGATAACGGCGGACGGACAAGTCCTTGACGCTGAGATCGTCGGTCTAAATGAATGGCTCGAAACGAATCAGCATGTTGATCTGCCAGCAGTGCCATTTCTTTCAAAGGTCGTTGGCCAGATTGTCGCGGACGGCGTCGTCACTGATGAAGAGCGTATCGAACTCTGCAAGGCAATCGAACGCATACTCCCGCAAGACCTGCGGCGTTATGCCGTTTTGAAGCGGCGCGAAGTTAACGAAGCAGGGAGACGGGTAGCGGCAGAGGAGAGGGCGCGGGCTCGTCTTGCGGGGACGGCGGCGCGGGAAGCAGCCGAAGCTGAAAGACTTCAAAACGCGCCGGTCACTAGATTTAACTTCATGGTTGCCGGAGTGCGGTATAAAAACAGGGCGGCGATTGTCGACGGAATTCCATACGCCAACGTGCCAGTATATTTGCGGCGAGACCCCGCCAACAAATTTAGCCGCAATGCAATCGAGGTGAGCCTCCAGACTGGGGAGGTTGTCGGCTTCGTCCCTGAATCGGAAGCTGTCGACCTAGCGCCGTTACTAGACGATGGGTGTCGTTCTCGGGCATGGATTAAGAAGATCCTCGAGAAGACACGGGCAGGGTATCCAATACCTATCGTTGAAGGCGAAATCTACAATCCCGATTCGAGTGTCCCCGAAGCTGTGACGCAAGCGCAGATGCCCGAAAGCAAGAAATCGGATTCCCTTGGATGCCTCCCTGGATGCCTTGTGGTTGTGGCGGGCTTCGTGCTGTGTGTGTCCATGATGACTTGCTAGTCGCTATGACGGAGAGCGGTAGCGGTAGACGATTTATCCGGCGGTGGAAAACTTCGGAGTACGCAACCGACAGACGCGGCTTTGAGGCTTCTTTTCTTGAGACCGTTTCGAGGCTGGTTCCAGAGTTGGTTTCATCTTTGAGGCTGGATGTATTGCCGGTGTTCGAGGCGCTGGAGGCGTTAGCCGATCAGGCGGCTGACCCAATCGTTGCCGACGGTTTGAGACGAGAATTCGAAGTGGCCGGTGAGCCCTCTCCGGTGATCGGCGTACTCCATGGGTCGAATGTTCGATTTTCGGAGCGGCCGTTTCGCCTAACAATTAGACGGTCGGCGTTGCGCGTTGCGGATGAATCAGATCGTGTCTACCCTGATTTCCTACCGTTGCGAATTGCCGTGGAACGATGGGCCGAGAAGTTCAACATGGTCGGAAGTGGGTTTTTTCTCAATTCTGCGATAGCGACGCTCAGACAGTGGAGCGAATTCCCCCAGTTTATCGATATCGATAATGAATGCCTTGTGCTGCGAGGGCGTGGAGGTTTTTCCCCGGTCTCAGGAGAGGAGTCGCGCTTCTCCTTCGAAAATTCCGGTTGGGACCCGGCTTACGAACGGTTTTCTTCGTTCGAGGCTCGATTGAGGAAGCAGTTCGATTCCGAACTCTCGGCGTACCGGGGACGCCTCGAAGAGTTGGCCGAGGAAAGGGGACATCTCCGCATTCCCGACTTTCATCGGACCGAACATATTGAATGGCTCGCCCTGTTTCAATGTGGCGGGCAATCACTCGCAAAAATCAAAGAAACCTGGGCTCAGGACACCACAACGATTTCAAAGGGCATCAAAAATGCGGCAGAGCTGGTAGGTATCACGCTTCGTACAAACGGGCGTGGGCGGCCACGAAAATTGAATTCTTAACGTCCTATCAATTCTCAATTTTATTTATTGTTAAGGCTTTCTATTCTGAAATTGTCCCGCAAACGCGGACAAAGGAAAACTCAGAATGGAAGCACTTAACAACGGCGGACAAGCGGCCCGCCTTCTCAATGAACATGACGTGGCGGACATCTTCCGCCTCTCCGTGGCGACGATGCGCCATTGGCGATTGATACAAAAGGGGCCGAAGTGGCTCAAACTCGGGAGCGCCGTGCGCTACCGGCCCGAAGACGTACAAGCGTACCTCGATGGGAGGGCCGCCTAATCATGCCCACAAAGGAAAGCCCCCGGTTCGCACCCGAGGGCCCCAAACTACTCACACACCAGCATCATAGCCAATTGGCGGCGGCGGTGGCTTATGCCGGATAACACGTCTTTTACTCCGGCCGAGATTGAACGGTACTACGCGGCGCGGGTTCCGGGTCTGAAGAAAGCCGGATCCGAGTGGCGCGGCGGGTGTCCGATCCACCAAGGCAACGACGATAACTTCGCAGTGGAGCCGGACTCCGGCCGGTGGTACTGCCATTCTCAATGCGGGCGCGGAGGCGCCATTTTGGAGTTGGAGAAGGAACTCTCCTCCGCCTCGTTCCCAGAGGCGAAGGCCGAAGTCTACCGCATCGTGGGGCGGGCGCTTGAATTGATGAAGCAACACCGTGGCGGGAAGACCGGCCTGGGAAGCGGCGACGGCTGGCGGAAGGTGGCGGAGTATATCTATCAAGACGAAGCCGGGATCCCTCTCCACAAAACAGTTCGCAAGGAACGGGGGGCCGGTGACAACCGAGAAAAGGAGTTTCCCCAAAGTCGATGGGAGGGCGGCGGCTGGCTGCCGAAGGTGGGAGATACCCGGCGCGTGCCGTATCGGCTGCCGAAACTTGCGGCGGCGGGCACCATCTACATCGTGGAAGGTGAAAAGGACGTGGCGACGCTCGAAGTCTGGGGGCTGGTGGCAACCTGCAACCCCGGCGGGAGTGGCTCAACTCGGCTTTATCAGGAGTGGGCCAACATCTTCGCCGGGAAGCACCTCGTCATCCTTCCCGACAATGACCGGCCGGGCCGGAAGCACGCGGCGGGCATTGCCGAAGCCCTCATTGGCGCGGCGGCTTCCATCCGTGTTGTGGAGTTGCCCGGCCTGGCCGAGAAGGGCGACGTGTCCGACTGGACGGGGAACGGTGGCAGCGTAGGGCAGTTTCTTGAGTTGGTGGAGCACGCGGTGCCGGTGGACCCCGAGGGGCTGGCGGCGCTTCGAGTTCGCTGGGGTCTCATGGAGGAGAAGAAGGCCGACGAACCCGTTAAGCCAAAGTCTCCATTCCAGGTAACGGAACACGGGGTGTTCTGGCTGAAGCCGGATGCCGAGGGGGGCGTGGAGCCGTTGAAACTGTCGGCACGGCTGGACGTGGTGGCAGATACGAGGGACGCAGCCGGGGAGAACTGGGGCCGTCTTCTTCGCTGGTGGGACCGAGACATGAAGCCGCATGAGTGGTCGATGCCACTGGAAATGCTAGCGACTGATTCCGGTGCGGTTCGGGCGCGATTGATGGATAGCGGGCTTCCATACCTCGTGACGAATCAACGCCTTCGGGAAAAGTTCGCGGAGTACCTTCAAGGGTACCCAGTGGAGGCGCGACTCCGGTGCGTTCCGCGGATAGGCTGGCATGGCGGGAGTTATGTGCTGCCGGACTTCATTGCCGGTGCATCCGAATCTGAGAGTCTCGTCTATCAACCGGGCTCGGGTGCGGCTCACCAGTGGAACACGCGGGGCACGGTGGCGGAGTGGTGGGATGCCATAGGCCGGAAGTGTTCCGGCAACTCTCGTTTGTTGCTGGCGGTCTCTTGTGGCTTCGCTGGGCCGTTGCTTGTTTTGGCCGGCGCGGAGTCGGGCGGCATCCATATCTTTGGGGGTACCTCCACCGGCAAATCTACTGCACTCTTTGTTGGCGCGTCGGTTTGTGGCGGCGGGGATTGCGGATTCGTTCAATCTTGGCGCTCCACGTTGAACGGGTTGGAAGCGATAGCGGAGGGACACGATGATGCAACACTGTTCCTTGATGAGTTGGCGCAGGTGGACGCGCGGGAGGCGGCGGACATTGCTTACATGCTCGGCAACGGGCAGGGCAAGGTCCGTATGTCGAAAGGACTCACGGCGAGGGAGCGGCTGACCTGGCAATTGCTATTCGTCTCTGCCGGTGAAATCACATTGGCCGATCATGCGGCGTCTGCCGGGAAGCGGACGCGGGGCGGGGTGGAGGCTCGCCTCCTTAACGTCGAAGCGGATGCGGGGTCCGGCATGGGACTCTTTGAGGAACTCCATGGGACGGACAGTCCTGACCGATTCTCAGGGGAATTAAAGGACGCGGCGCGGCGCTTCTATGGCTCCCCATTCCGGGCGTTCCTGACGCGGCTGGTGGAGTCTCGGGCGGAGTCCGAGGAGTACATCCGGCGTGTCCGGGAAACGGCGAAGCAGGGATGGGTACCGGCTGACGCAGCGGGCGAGGTGACTCGGGCGGCGGACCGCTTCGCCATCATCGGCGCGGCAGGTGAGCTTGCCTCCAGGTGGGGTATTACGGGATGGGCAGAGAAGGCGGCGTTGGCTGCGGCGTTGCGGTGCTTCCGCGATTGGCTACGGTGGCGGGGCACGGCTGGCTCTTCGGATAGGTGGGAAGGGGTTCGGCAGGTCCGGGTGTTCATCGAAACGCACGGCGCAAGCCGGTTTCAGGATTGCGCGACGGAAGAGGAACCGGGCAAGACAATCAATCGAGCGGGATTCGTGCGGAAGGACGGGCCGGAGAGCCAATACCTAATCTTGCCGGGCCCATTCAAGGACGAAGTTTGCAGGGGGTTCGATCATCGAGCGGTAGCGAAGGAATTGGCGGCGCGGGGCTTCCTTCGATGTGATCCGGGGCGCAACATGGTGAAGCCGAGACTGCCTGGATTAGGAACCACTTGGGTCTATTGCATCCGTGAAACCATCATGCAGTTTGACGACACCGGTAGCGATTGAAATACGGCGGGGACAACGGGGACAACGGGGACAACCCTATAAACATTGGGGCGAACGCGTCCCCGGCAACCGTCCCCGGTATTGCCCGATGGGAGAAGCGGGGACAAATTGAAGAGAAAAGTTGTCCCCGGTCTTTCTGCGCCGCCCACGCGGGGACAAAAAGCGGGGACGCGTGAAACCCAATAGATACAGGCCTTCCGTGCATGTTGTCCCCGTGTCCCCATTGTCCCCGCACTTTTCAATCAATACCTGAGAGGAGAAAAAACGATGATTCGCAACAACGCGGCATGGGCCCCCCCGGGGCTTTGGGTCCTTCCGGGCGTGTTTTGGTCGAGGAAGAAATGTCTGCACGCCTCCGCTAGTTAGTTGGGTTAGAATGCTGTTTGCATCAAATCTTGGGTCACAGACGGGCGGAAAATAATGAAAATCCTCAGTAAGGTAATCGTATTAGGCAAAGCACCATCTCCACAGGTTGGTCGGACATGCCTCCAGGTTCGTGAAGGGCTGATTCTGACAGAGTATTTTGCTGACAGGAAAGACGCGCGTCTATGCATCGATGGACGGTTAGTACTGCCTGAAGATCAATATTTTGTTAGTGGCGACGCGAGTGTCGAGTCCCTCTCGCCCGCCAGGGAGTTCGAGTATTACCTCGGGATACTCGAGGCCTTGGACGT
>CAMDKT010000436.1 GCA_945900935.1 Candidatus Sulfopaludibacter sp. SbA3
TGCCCAGCCAATCATTGCCGTGGCTGTGAACTCCTCCCAGGCGTCCTCTTTGTCGACGATCTGCCGCCAGCAGCCGCCGGGGGTTTGGACGTTAAGCAGTCGGTCCGCGTGTTTGATAAATGCTTCGAGCAGGGTGTGGGAGGCGGGGAGATCGGAGAGTGTGAGGGCCAATCCGAGAAGTGGGAAAGCGTTGCCTCGGCCCCACGCGGCTTCGTCGAGCGGCGAGTGGCGGTAGAGGCCATCGGAGCGCAGGCAGAGCTTGCGCATAATGTCGAAGTGACGAAGCGCGGCGTCGAAATACGTCGCGTCGCCGGTGAATGTGCCGGCCTTGGCGAGCAGCGGGCAGATCATGAAAACGGCGTCGCTCATTTCGTTGTGCATCGGGTTTTGGATGGCCAATTTCGCCGCGGCGATGACGCGTTCTTTCGCCCTCGCATCGCCGGTTTTTTCGAACAAAGCAGCCAGCGTCAAATGCCCGGAAAAGTGGCTGGCGGTGGGCTTGGCGAGGGAATCAATGCGGCCATCGAGGAAGGGTTCCAGGATGCCTTTCACGGCTTCGTCGTGGCCGGCGCGCAGCCGCCCCCAGACGCTGAAGCTGAGCGTATAAACCATGTCGCGAAGCTCTTGGCCATACTGCCCGGCAAGTTGCGCCGTCCAGGCTCTCGGGGGCCGTGCCAGGCGGGCGTCCTGCTCGGAATGGAGTTTGGAAGGCAAGATCTTCTTCGGGCGTTCCGCCATCACCGGCACGCCAACGGCGCTTAAGCCGAAGTCCTGACCGCCGGGAACGACGATGACATCCGGGGCGTCGATCAGCACGCGCCGCCAGACGCGGTGGGACGCGCCATTCTCCCGGTACGCGCGGCCCTGCGGCGGGAAGGAATAGGGCCCGCCCGCGCGGAGATCCACGGTCATCACGCGGGGCTGTCTGTCCGCTCCCATCGCGGCCACTGCCGGCACCATCCACAACGTTCGCCTAGTCATTTCCTGTATCTTAACCTTCTTAACATTACCTTTACCGGAAGATTGCAGTATTGCGGCCGCCGTCCGGGTACTGTGTAAGTAGAGCACGATGAATTTAGAGAACCTGAAACGCCGGGCGCTCGTGTCCTGGGCCTCCGTGGGAGTGCTGGCGGCGCTGTGCCTGGTGCTGGCTGCGTTACAGTATGTTTGGCTGGGCGAGATCAGCCGCGCGGAGCGCGCGCGGCTTCAGGAAAGCCTGCAGAATTCCGTGCAGCGGCTGGCGCAGGATTTCAACGCCGATGTGTCCGCGGCGCTCGCCGCCGTCCGGCCGCCGAATGAGTTGATCGACGAAACCGGTCCGCAAAAGGCATACGCGGCCCAGTGGTCCCGATGGCGGGATAGCGGGGCCCAGCCGGGGCTGTTCGCCAGGGCGGGCCTGGCGATTCCGAAGGACGACGGCGTCGAATTGTTTTTGATGGACGAGACGCGGAACGAATTCCTCTCCGCCGCATGGCCCCAGAGCTGGGAAGGCATGCGCGGCGGGCTGCTGCGTCGCCTGCGCGACCGTCGCGGCGGGCCTTTGCCGGATTCCAATAGCGCCCTGCTGGAACTGCCGCGATTCGGCCGCCGAGGCGAAGGGCCTTCGCCGGGCGCGGAACAGGAGTGGCTGGTGGTAGAACTGGATTTGGACGTCGTTCGCTCCACACTTCTTCCGGCATTGCTGGCGCGCCACGTGGGAACCGGCATGCCCATTCAGGCCCAAGTGCGCGACCGCTTCGATCCAGCCGTGACGATCTTTGCCAGCGGATCGCAGACGCCGCCGGCGCCGGACTCGAAAGCGGAGGCATCGGTCGGTTTACTGGACGTAAATCGATTCGAGCCGGGCCGGCGAGGCGGCGGCCGGTTCCAGAAAGGCGGCGGCCCGCCGCCGGTGGATTTTAATCGTGGACGCTGGCAGTTGGATGTGCGCTACGCCGACGGCACGCTGGATTCCATCGTCGCGCGCATTCGCTGGCGCAATCTGGGAATTTCGGCGGCCATTTTGGCGCTGATGATGCTGACCGCCGTGCTGCTGGTTCGCTTCTCCCGCCAGCAGCAGCAGTTGGCGGAGTTGCAGATGAATTTCGTCGCGGGCGTGTCGCATGAACTGCGCACGCCGCTAACGGTGATCCGCACGGCGGCCTACAATTTGCGCGGCCGCGTGGCTGCCAATCCAGCGCAAGTGGAGCGCTACGGCACGTTGATACAGGACGAGAGCGAGAAGCTGACGACGCTGGTGGAACAGGTGCTGCGGTTCTCCAGCGCGCGCGCCGGACACGCCGTGGGGGAGCGGGCGCCGGTGGCGGTGGAAGGGGTGATCGATGAGGCGCTGCATTCGCGCCGTTTGGGCACCGCCGGGGGGCGCATCGTTGTCGAAAAGAACTTGGAACCAGGCCTGCCGCTCGTGATGGCCGATGAGTTGGCGTTGAAACACGCGATTCAAAATCTGCTCGATAATGCCGTGAAATACGGCACGGAGAACAGCGACTGGATTGGCGTCTCGGCGCGCCGCGTGGACGACGCCGTCGAGGTGCGGATTGCCGACCGCGGCCCTGGAATTCCCGCCGAAGAGCAGGCCAATATTTTCAACGCATTTTTCCGCGGGCGCCGGGCGCAGCAGGAGCAGATCCACGGAACCGGGCTGGGGCTGAACCTGGTGAAGAAAATTGTGGAGGCGCATGGGGGAAATATTCGCGTCGAGAGTAAGCCCGGACGCGGCACGGAGTTCATACTAAGAATTCCGGCCGCGCCGGCGGAGCTACAGGATGAATTCGCGCATACTTCTGGTTGAGGACGAGCCGGGACTGGTGTTGACCGTCTCGGATCTGCTGATGAATGAGGGCTACGACGTCGACACCGCCATGGACGGCGAGGCGGGGCTGTTGAAGGCCACCAGCGAGCTGTATGATTTGATCATCCTCGACGTCATGATGCCCAAACGCAACGGCCTGGACGTCTGCCGCGACCTGCGCCAGCGCGGGTACGACACGGCGATTCTGATGTTGACAGCGAAGACGCAAGTCGTGGATCGCGTGGTCGGTTTGAAGCTGGGCGCCGATGATTATTTAACCAAGCCCTTCGACCCCTCAGAGCTGCTGGCGCGCGTGGAGGCGCTGCTGCGGCGCGTGAAGAAGGAGGGCCGCGCGCAGGTTCGCAGTTTTGCCTTCGGCGATGTCGTAGTGGATTTTGAAAGCGGGCAAGTGACCAAGGGCGGCGTGCCCGTGCCGCTGGCCTCCAAGGAAATGCAGCTTTTGCGGTATCTGGTGGACCGCCGGGGCAAAGTGGTGACGCGGGAAGAGCTGATGCAGAACGTCTGGGAGTATCAGAGCGACGTGAATTCGCGCACCATCGATGTGCATGTGGCGTGGCTGCGGCAGAAGCTGGAGGATAATCAACAGACTCCGGTGCACATCCATACGATTCGGGGCAAAGGGTATCGCTTTGCGCCGTAACGTTAAGCCCGTGGAAAACCTCTGTTAAGAACGTTAAGCTATGCCTTCAGGGCATTACGAAACCGGTAGTTCCAGCGTAGTGTCAGAGTATGAAGCACACAGGTCAACGCTGGTTTTCGGTTTGCATCGGGTTCGGGTTCGCGCTCGGGCTGCTGTTGCTGGGCAATTCCGCGGCGAATTACGTCTGGGTCTCGCAGCGCATCGTGGTCGATCAGGTTCGCAAGGATCTGTCGGCGCAGGCGACGGCGGTGGACAAGGTGCTGCAGAGCGCCCGTCCCGCCAATCGCGCCGAGGCCGTGGAATTGCTGGAACAGGTACGCGCCGCGAGCGATGGCCGCATCGCCTGGATTCAACTGCGCGACGGCCGGGACACGACGCTGGCCGAGGTTGGGATGGATGTGGAGCCGACGTTCTCGGCCGACCTGATTCGCTCGCGGATGCGCGGGCGGCAGCCGATTTTTGAAACGCGCTCGACCGGCGAGGGACAAGTACTGGTGGAGGCGTTTCCGCTGCGCATCACTGGCAGCGCGGTCCGGCCTTCTTCAATCCGCTTGGCGGCCTATGAGCCTGTTGCCCGGGCCACCTTCGGCGTCGTGGAGATCGCGGCGTACATGAATGGGGCGGGGAACTTGTGGCCGCTGCAGCGGAATCTATTGATCAACTCGTCGGCGGCGCTGGCATTACTGGGGTCGCTGGTGATGATGCGCATTCGCTTCAAGGCCTATGTCGCCGGGCAGTATCTGTCCCGGCAGATGGAACACGCCCGACAAGTGCAGCAGGATCTGCTGCCGTCGCCGCTGCAATCGAGCAACGGCTTTGAGATATCGGGCGCCTGCGCGCCGGCATCGGAGTTGAATGGCGATTTCTATGACGTTTTTCAAGTCCGCGGCACGGGCACGGCGTTCGTCGTCGGCGATGTGGCGGGCAAGGGCGTTCCCGCGGCGATGCTGGCCGGCGTGATGCAGGGCGCGGTGCGTTCGAGCAACTGGGCCGGGTCGGGCCGCCGGCATGTGGAGGCCACGCGGCAGATCAATCAACTGCTGTGTGAGCGGGCTTCGTGCGAGCGGTACGCCAGCATGTTCTGGGGCCATTTCGCGCCGGAGTCGAATGCGTTTCGCTACGTGAACGCCGGCCATTTGCCGCCGATGCTGTTCTCCGCGGCGCAACCCGGCGCCGTGCATAAGCTGACCTCTGGCGGGCCGGTTCTGGGCCTGTTGGCTGGCGCGCGATATGAGCAGGGCGAGCGGGCTTTCGAAGCCGGAGACCTGTTGGTGCTGTATTCCGACGGCATTCTGGAAGCGGCCAACGCGGCCGATGAGCAGTTCGGCGAAGAGCGTGTGCAGGCCGTTGTCCGGGCCAATTTTTCCCGGCCGGCCGAACAGATCCGCAATCAGATTCTGGCCGCTGTCCGGGAGTTCACGGGCGATGTGGAAGCCGCCGACGACCAGACGCTGCTGGTGATTCGCAAGTCCGCCGCATAGTGCGATACGCTGGCGGGAACATGCTTTCCCGCCGCGCATACCTCTATGCCGCCGGTGCCGCCCTGGCCGCGCCGGTTCGCAAGCCGAATCTGATTGTGATTCTCGCCGACGATCTGGGTTTCTCCGACGTTGGCGCGTTTGGGGGCGAGACCGAAACGCCCCATTTGGACGGCCTCGCGAAGAACGGTCTGCGCTTCACGCAGATGTATTCCACCGCCCGCTGCATGCCGTCCCGAGGCGTCCTGATGACCGGCTACTACTCGCAACAGTCCGGTTTCGAGCAGTCGGGCAATGTGAAGCCGCCAAAGTGGATTCGCTACACGCCGCAGTATTTGAGCGAGGCGGGCTATCGCTGTTACCACTCCGGGAAGTGGCATGTACCCACGCCGCCAGTCGCGGGCGCGGGCTTTCATCAGTCGTATTTTCTTGGCGATCAGGATCGGTTTTTTTCGCCATTGCGCCACTCGTTGAACGACAAGCCGCTGCCGGCGGTAAAGCG
>CAMDKT010000437.1 GCA_945900935.1 Candidatus Sulfopaludibacter sp. SbA3
ACCGTCGCCCGGACCTGCGTCATGCAGAAACGCAACGCGCTGGAGTTCCTCGCTGACTCCATCAGCCACCATCGTGCCGCTCAGCCTTTTCTTTCGCTACTCCAGCGATAGGGGGCTGAACGGTTACCTTTTTCTGTTCTACCGCCGCCAGCAGTTGACCATCGCGAGCCACCGCCGCGGCCGCATTTCGCCCCAATCCGCCCAACCCCAGAATGATCATCGAGCCACCGCCCGCAGCCTCGCAATCGCCCTCTCCCGCCCTACCGCCGTGAACAAATGGAAGGCCGATGGCCCCACCGCCTGCCCCGTCAACGCCGCGCGCGATCCGTTAATCAACACCCCCGCCTTCACGCCCCGCTCCGTCGCCAACGCCCGCAAATGCGCCTCCACAACAGCTTCACCGAACTCCGGATCTCCCGCCAACCGCTCCGCCAGTTCAGCCAACAACTCTCGCGCCCCCGCCACATCCAGCTTCTCCATCGCCGCCGGCTCAATCGAAAAATCGTCCGAGAAATACGGCCGGCCCTTCACGCCAAAATCCAGCAGCGTCGTATACCGCGCTCGGATCAAATCCACCACGCTCGCAAAGTGCGCCACGTCCTCGGGAATCGTCAACCCCGCGGCCTGCAAGACAGCCGTCACGCCAGGCAAAATCTCCGCCACCGGCAGTGACCGCAAATGCTGCGAGTTCAACCACAGCGCCTTCGGGTCAATCGGATCCTCCTCCGAAAAATTCACCACCGAGTTCGACCGGTTGATTCCCTCAAAACGAAAAACGCCGATAATTTCATCCCGCGTCATCTGTTCGCGATTATCCTTGGGCGACCATCCCAGCAAACACAAAAAGTTCACGTAGCTGTGCGGCAGGAAACCCGCGTCGCGATACGTCGTCACGCTCACCACCGGCCCATGCTTGCGCTTGGAAAGCTTCGCGCCATCGGGCGCAATCAACAATGGCAGATGCGCGAACTGCGGAACCGCCGCCCCCATCGCCTCAAAAATCAACACATGTTTGAACGTGTTCGTCAGGTGATCCTGCCCGCGGATAATATGGCTGATCCGCAAATCGGCGTCATCGGCGCACGACGCCAAATGGTACGTCGGCATCCCGTTGGACCGCAACAGCGCAAAGTCCTCAATATCGTCGCAGCTCTTCGCCTGCTCCCCGTAAACGCTGTCGCTAAACGTCACCGCTCGCCCGGTCTCCCTTGGCACAAGGTACCGGATGACGAACGGCTCCCCCGCCCCCGCGCGCCGGTCCGATTCTTCCTTCGGCATCTCCCGCTGCCCCGGATTCCCGCTCCATGCCTGCCCGTCATGGACCTTCTCTTCTAATGAAGTATCCGCCGGCGTAAAGTCCCTGTAGGCCAATCCCTTTTCCAAAATCAAATTCGCCGCCGCCCGATGGAGTTCCACCCGGTCCGACTGCCGGTAGAACTCATCCCAGCTCAAGTCCAGCCACCGCAGGCCGTCGAAAATCGAATCAATCGACGCCTGCGTATTGCGTTCCACATCGGTGTCGTCCAGGCGCAGGATCATCGTACCGCCGTTTCGGCGCGCATACAGCCAGTTAAAAATGAACGTCCGGGCGGAACCGATGTGCAGGTAGCCGGTGGGAGAGGGAGCAAAACGTACGCGAAGCATTCAATTCTAGGATAACTTGTGCCAAAGCGCCCGCAGCTCTTCTATATTCATTTGCTCCGCGCGCAGCGTGCGTTCGGCCATGTGTTCCCAATCGGCCATGGGATAAATACCGTTCAAATTGTTCCGCAAATTCTTTCGCTTCTGACGGAACGCATGTCCGGCAAACTTCAGAAACGCATCCAGATCGGTGGGCACTTCCGGCCGGCTCGTCAGCAGGATTACCGAGGAATCCACTCTTGGCGCCGGACGGAATGACTCCGGCGGGACGTGCGCAACATGCGCGGCCTCCGCCCAGCTCTGCGTGACGACGGTCAAGTAGCCATAATCCCGCGTCTTCGGCTTGGCGATCACGCGGTCGGCGACTTCTTTCTGCATCAGCAGCGTGGCCGTCCGGATCGCCAATCGCGCTTTTCGGATCCGATCCAGAATCGGCGAAGTAATGTAATACGGCAGGTTGCCGGCCAGTGCCGCCGGGCCCCATTGCGCCAGATCGACGCCGAGCACGTCGGCCTGATGAATGGTCAACTTCGGATGCGCCGGAAATCGCCGTTCCAAGTGGACTACCATCAGCGGGTCCAACTCAATCGCATGGACGTGCGCGCCCGATGCCAGCAGAAACTCAGTGAGCGCGCCCTGTCCAGGGCCGATTTCCACAATCGTTTCCGGCGAATTTGCCACAACGCTCGCCGCGATCTGCTCCAGAATCGGGCGGCTGGCGAGAAAATGCTGGCCTAGACGTCGTCCCAGAGTTTAACCTTTTACCTCAATATGACTGCGCCGGAGCGTAATGCGAATCGTGTCCGATGCCGGTTGGCCGAAGAAACTCGCCGGCCGGAAGGTCATGAACAACAGGCTGTTTTCCACCGCCTTGCGCATCTGCGGATTCGTTAACAGATGGCCCGCGTCTCCCGCCGGCACAGCGTAGTCAATCACTCGCCCGTTCCCATCGACGCGCACGTCCAGAGTCACGTTGTCGAAATTGCCGCCAAACGGCGATAGGCCGTACACTTCCGCCGCCTGATACCAGGCCGTCGGCACATCGGCCGTTGCCGGGCCCTGCAGTGCCAAGCTCGGCATCAGCGCGGCAAACAGGAAGCAAGCCGAGACCAACCCGCCCGCCGTCGGAATCGCCAGCGGACGAAGCAGGTTGTTCAAACTCACTCTCGCCTTCTCGTTCCAAATCTCCATCCGGGTCGCTAAATTGACCCGGGCACTGCGCCGCACCAGTTCTTTGGATGCGATCACGCGCAGATTTACCGCCAGATTCACCGGTACGTTTCGAACCGGCAATCCCCGTAAAGCGCGCCGCTGATGATGCGAACGCAACGCAAAATCCGAACATTTCGCGCATTGGGATTGATGGGCAGCGAGTAATTCGCGGAACGCCGCGTCGACGCGCACATCGGAGAGGTCTTCGCACCAGTATGCGAACGTCAGGCAATCTACGGGCCGAATCATTTTACGCCTCCTGGAACGAGCCCCATACCGCCGCCAGCCAGCTGGGGGTCCATCTGCGCTGCCAGAACACGTCGAAGCGATTCACGGCCACGCAGGATACGCGACTTCACGGTTCCCAGGGAGATCTGTAGCACGTCGGCGATCTCCTCGTAACTAAGATCGTCAAGATCGCGGAGGATGACAACGGTGCGGAAATCAGCATTGATTTCGCGTAGTGACGATTCGATGAGCTGGTGCCGCTCTTCATTCAGGGCGAGCTCGTACGGATCGCGAGCTGGGTCCGCAATCGAGTCCAGCCAGGGGCGCGAAGCCTGGTCGTCGTCATCGAGGCCCACTTCCTGCCGCCGGTGCCGACTGAACCACCGCCGCTGATTATAGGCTTCGTTCACAGCGATTCGGTAGATCCATGTCTTCAGCGTGCTTTGCCCGCGAAAGCGGTCAATCGAGCGAAACACTTTCAGAAACACTTCCTGGACGACATCGGCGGCATCCGCCGGGTCGTTGACTAGCCGGTAGCAGAGGTTGTAGATGGGCTGCTGAAAGCGCGCGATCAGCGTTTCGTACGCTTCTTGGTCGCAAGATTGCAGCCGTTCCACCAGACGCGCATCGAGTGAGCCTGTCGCGGCCAGGCTGTCTACCGGGTGGTTTTCGTCCAACTGCACTGTAATGAGCGTTTCTGCCATTGTGCGCATCCCCGTTAATGATCTCACGCTGGAACGGCTCGCGTATTGATCTGTTGCATTGGACGCCGCGCGGAAGAAAAAGTTCCCGGCCCCGAAATAGGGACAGTAACCCCTGTCCCCGGCTTTATCCGTAGGGAAACTCCCGGAACCAGCGCCTTTTTTGAACACGTTCATCGCTTGCCAGGTGTAGTTCCCTGGCAAAAACGCCGATAATAGACCAGGATGAGTTCCATCGACGCTTCGCGGCCTGAACGCGCCCCGGTCCCCCCCGGCGTCGCATTGGTTCCCCATTGGCGGTTCTCGCTGGCCATGTTCCGGCTCATGCTAGGCGTGTTTTGCTCCGTGCTCGCCTTCGGCGCCAGCGGCGCTTCGGCCCGCAACAGCTTCGGCCTCTGGATCGTTTATACGCTCTACGCTTTCGCCGCCGTGCGCGGTTACAGCCTCGAACGCCGCGGCTACATGCTGCTCAGTCTGCTCGTCGACACTGTTTTTTTCCTCATTTGCGCCGCGCTTCCCCTTCACTACAACACCGGCATCAGTTCGCTTTTCTATCTATTCATCCTTATGTCGGCGGCGTTGCTGCATACTCCACGGGAAATTTTCGCAGTCGTTCTCGGAACAACGCTGTTCCTCGTGCTTGCCGGGCCCATTGAAAACGTCGTGCTCTCGCCCGGCGTCCTGCTCTCCGGAACCGCCGTGACGGTCATGGCACTCCAACGCCAGGCGCTCCAGGATCGCCTCCGCGCCGCGGCCCGCCAGTCCATGATGTTCCGCTCGGAAGCCGAACACGCCCGCGAGGCCGAGCGCCAGCGCATCGCCCACGATTTTCACGACGGCCCCCTCCAGTGCTTCGTCGGCTTTCAAATGCGCCTCCAAGTCCTTCGAAAAATGATGGATCGGGACGCCGGGAAGGCCATACTTGAACTCGAGGAACTCCAGCAAATGGTGCGCGATCAAGGCGAGGAAATTGGCCAATTCGTTCGTAGCATGCGTCCGGCGGAGATTGACGGTGCCGGCCTCGTTCCCTCCATCAAGAAATTGGTGGAACGTTTTGAACGGGATTCCGGTATTATCTGCACTTTCGTCGGAAGCAATACTCGCGTCACTCCAAAGGCCGATGCCGCCACCGAAATTCTCCAAATTGTTCGTGAGGGCCTTCACAATGTCCAAAAGCACGCGCAGGCCAAAAATGTCACCGTCGGCGTCGGTCGCGACGAAGACACGTTCGAACTCTCGCTCGAAGATGACGGAAAAGGCTTCGCCTTTGCCGGCACCTACTCACTTGATGAATTGGACCTGCTGAAACGCGGCCCTATCACCATCCGCAGCCGCGTCCGCAATCTGCGCGGCGAGATGCTACTCGACTCCGAACCCGGCCGCCGCGCGACATTGAAAATCCGTATCCCGATCTAGTCTTCGCGGAAACGGCCCGCCGGCGCGCTTGCAGCGCTGTAACCGTCATGGAGCCGGCACGCAGATGGTATTTCGCGGTCTGCGGGCGCTGGTGAAATAGGTGACTCCAACTGGACTGCTCAGCACCGGCCAGGGACCGCCAACCCCGGGGCTTGGCTCCATCGGCCACCGGCTTTCCGTGCGGCCAGCCAGTCCGTGCTCGCCAAAATTGACCCATTATGTTGTGCACAACA
>CAMDKT010000438.1 GCA_945900935.1 Candidatus Sulfopaludibacter sp. SbA3
GTGATACCGCATACACCGTATCCAGATTCTCATTCGCCGCATACGCCGTCTTTCCGTCGTGGCTTAAATGCAGCGAAACAATCTGGCCCAACGCCGCGGGAAGATCAACGCGTCCGGCGATCTTGCCCGTTTGCGTGTCGGCCCACTCCACGCCGCGCTCATCCAACAGCCCATAAACCACATATCGCTGGTCCGGAGTGATCGCAATCCGGACGGGCCCCGGACTGGTCTTGAATGTCTGCGTCACGGCCAACGTCGCCGTGTCGATGACCGAAATATGCGCCGCGTCGCGATTGCAAACATACACGCGCTTGCCGTCTTTGCTAACCACGCTCCCCTCCGGCCGCGCGCCCGTCGGAATGAGCTTCACCTTCCCGGTTTGCAGGTCAATCGCGGAAACATTCGCCGTCGTCGAATTCGAAATAAATGCATAACGGCCGTCCGGCGTCGCCACCACCATGTGCGCCGTTTTCCCCTCCGTTGCCCATGTGCGAACCACTTGGCGCTTCACCGGGTCCAATAACAACAGCCTGTCTGGAAGTTCGGTGCTGACCAGCAGTTGCCCCGTCGCACGAATGATGTCGATCCCATGCGGCCGCCGAAATTCGCCCAAGCTGATCTCGCCCACCGTGCGCCGTTCCTTCAAATCGATAATGGAAACCGTGTTCCCGCCCGTCCCCGCCTGCTCGATTCGCATCGTCCCGTTATCGGTCGTATAGGCATAGCGGCCATCTGTGGAGAACACCATCTCATGCGGATGCGACCGCACCGGCGCGCTCGCGATCCACGTTCCCTGATCCGTATAAAACCCCAGCGAGCTATGGCCCTTATGCAGCACCAGCAACTCGCCCGAAGCTGAGTGCGCGAAAACAAGAACGAGCAAAAGTAATAACCGCATGCGCCACAGTTTACTCCATTTTGGTTGCGATAGAATTGTGTCAGCGTGCTTACCCGACTTCTCCTCACAATTTCCATCGGCCTCGCCGCCGGGCTTTTCGCCGCGCCGGCCGACCAGGCCATTCGCCTTCTCGAAAAGAACTGCTTCAACTGCCACTCCGGCGCAGTCGCCCTTTCCGGGCTCCGGCTCGACTCCCGCGCCCTCGCCCTTCAAGGCGGCAAACGCGGCCCCGCCATCGTCCCCGGTCAATCCGCCGCCAGCGCACTCCTTAAAGCCGTCAACCACGCCGACCCCAAACTCGCCATGCCTCCAGGCGGCAAACTAGCCGACGCCGACATCGCCATTCTCAAAGCCTGGATCGACAGCGGTGCCGATTGGCCCGCCGTCACCACCGCCGCCTCATCCAGATGGTGGTCCTTTCAAAAACCAACCGCGAACAACGCCTCCATCGATTCCTTTCTCACGGCCAAGCTTAAAGAAAAGACCCTCACCGCCGCCGCCGAAGCGGATCGCCGCACGCTCATCCGCCGCGCCTCTTTCGATCTCACCGGCCTCGCCCCCGCCCAGTCCGAAATCAACGACTTCGTCAACAACACCAGCCCCACCGCCTACAGCGCCCTCATCGACCGCCTCCTCGCCTCCACCGCCTACGGCGAAAAGTGGGGCAAGCATTGGCTCGATCTCGTTCGCTACGGCGACACCGCCGGCTTCGAGCAGGATCCCTACACCCTCTACGCCTGGCGCTACCGCGATTACGTCATCAAAAGCTTCAACGACGACAAGCCCTACGATCGCTTCATCAAAGAGCAAATCGCCGGCGACGAGATCTTCGAAGAACCCGAAGCCCAACAGGGCACCGGCTATTTCAACGTCGGCCCCAATCGCGACATGCTCTACAAGGTAGAGGACATCAACCGCATCGAATCGCTCACCGATTTTGTCGACACCACGTCGTCCGTTTTCGTGGGCCTCACCGTCGGCTGCGCCCGTTGCCACGATCACAAATACGATCCCATTCCGCAGCGCGACTACTTCCGCATGCAGGCTATCTTCGCCCCGTTCCAAAAGAACCGCGTCTTTCTTCATTACAACAGCGCCCGCCAATATGACCTCGGCGAAAACACCAGAGCCTTTAAGCTCTACGAATTTGGTGCCGAGATCATGTCGATCAAAACGCCGTACCAGGAAAAGCTCCGCCAGGAAAAACTCGCCAAACTCTCCCCGGAAATCCATGCCGCCTTCGCCGCCGTTGAAGAGCAGCGTACGCCCCAGCAGAAAGCGTTCTTCGAAGCTTACGGCAAGCAGGTTAACCCGCGCGACGAAGAGGTAATGGCGTTGATGACGCCCGCTGATCGTGACCGCCTGCAACGCGCCGAAAAACGGATCGTCACGCTCTACACCACCTACGCGCCCGGCCCCTTCTCGCCCGGCTTGACCGACGTCGGCCGTGAAGCCCCCAAAACGTATCTGCCCGTCAATGGCGCGCAGGTAGAAGTGGGCCCCGGCCTCCTCACCGCTCTCGGCGGCAAAGATATTCCCGAACCCCCGGTAACTTCCGCCACCACCCAACGCCGCCGCGCCCTCGCCGAATGGCTCGCATCTCCTGATAATCCCCTCACCGCCCGTGTCATGGTCAACCGCGTTTGGCAGTATCACTTCGGCCGCGGAATCGTCGCCACGCCCAGTGATTTCGGCTTCCGCGGTACTCCTCCGTCCCATCCCGAGCTTCTCGACGCACTGGCGGCGAGGTTTATGAAGGAGGGCTGGTCGCTGAAAAAGCTCCATCGCGAAATGATGCTTTCGGCCGCTTATCGCCGCGCCAGTAAGCCCACCCCCGGCGTCTCCGCGAAGGATCCCGAAAACGAATTTCTCTCGTACTTCCGCCGCCGGCGTCTCGACTCCGAGGAAATCCGCGACGCCGTTCTCCAGTCCGCCGGAACGCTCAACACCAAGATGGGCGGCCGCCCCGTCGTCCCGCAACTACAGCCCGAAGAACTCTACGGGATGAGCCAGCCCGTCGGCAACGCCTGGGTCGTCACCGCCGCCCGCGAAGAGCATGACCGCCGCAGCGTCTACATGATCTCCCGCCGTAACTTCCGCATGCCCCTTCTCGAAGTCTTCGATCGCCCCGAAGGCGTCCTCAGTTGCTCGCGCCGCGAGTCCTCCACCACCGCCCCGCAATCGCTCACGCTCCTCAATGGCGACTTCACTCTCCGCCAAGCCCAGGCCCTTGCCGATAAGGCGATGGCAGCGGCGGACGACGCATCTTTAATCAACGACATCTTCCGCCGCGTCTTCGCTAGAACCCCAACAGAAAACGAGCAGCAACTTGCGCAGGAATTTCTCGCCAAGCAAACTAAACTCACCGCTACCCGCCGAGGCGCTGTCACCGAACTCGCCCGCGGACTGCTGAACACCAACGAATTTCTCCATGTCGACTGAGGCCCCCATGCAATCACGCCGAGATATCCTAACCCGCGCCGGTAAAGGCTTTGGAGCCCTTGCCCTCTCTTCTCTGATCGAACAGGAAGCCGTAGCCGGAGGCGCCCGCCCGCCGCACTTCGCCCCAAAAGCGAAAAGTGTCATCTTCCTCTTCATGCACGGCGGCGTCAGCCACGTGGACACCTGGGATCCCAAACCGTCGCTGCGAAAATACGACGGCCAGCCGCTGCCCGGCTCCTTCGGCGAAGGCCTTATCACCAGCCGCATCGACTTCCGCAAAGCCCTCATGCGCGGCTCCCCCTGGGACTTTAACCGCTGCGGCAAATCGGGCCTCGAAATCTCCTCGCTCTATCCCCATATCTCCGAACACGCCGACGATATCGCCGTCATTCGTTCCTGCCATAGCGACGCCTTCGATCACGCCCCGGCCATTTATCTCCGCACCAGCGGCTCCCAGTTTCCTGGCCGCCCCTCCCTCGGTTCCTGGACCGCCTATGGCCTCGGCAGCGAAAATCAGAATCTGCCCGCCTTCGTCGTCATGAGCGATGGCGCAATGAAATCCGGGGCCGGCGCCTACGGCCCTGGCTACCTCCCCGCCGTCTACCAAGGCACCGTGTTCCGCAGTGGCCAGAATCCCGTTCTGCATCTGAACTCGCCAGAAGGCGTCAGCCCGGCTTCTCAGCGAGAAACCCTCGATCTCATCGCCCGCATGAACAAGCGCCACTTCGCCGAACGCGAAGACGACACCGCCCTCGACGCCCGCATCGCCTCCTACGAACTCGCCTTCCGCATGCAAGCCGAAGCCCCTGACGCCGTCGATATTGCCAAAGAGTCTGACGCCACCCGCGCGCTCTACGGCATCGGCGAACCCGCCACTGACGACTTTGGCCGCAAGTGCCTGCTGGCCCGCCGCCTCGTGCAGCGCGGCGTCCGTTTCGTTCAACTCTATTGCGGCACCAATCTCGGCGACGATTGGGACGACGCCCACAACGACCTCCTCGGTTCGCACGTCAAAATGTGCAAAAAGTCCGACCAACCCATCGCCGCGCTTCTCAAAGACCTCAAAGCCCACGGCCTCCTCGATTCCACTCTCGTCGTCTGGTCCTCTGAGTTCGGCCGCACTCCCCTGGCAGAGGGCAAGAACGGCCGCGACCATCACCCCTACGGCTTCTCCACATGGATGGCCGGCGCCGGTATTCAGGGCGGCCGCGCGCTCGGCGCAACCGATGAATTCGGCCTCCGCGCTGTCGATCAACGTAAAGACGTCCACGACATGAACGCTTCTATTCTGCGCCTCCTCGGCATGGATCACACCAAGCTCACCTATCGCTACCAGAGCCGCGATCAACGGCTCACCGATGTCCATGGCGAAGGGGAATTTACGGACTGGCTGCTCAATCACAAAGCCTGAATTGCTATCCTAGTGGTTTCATCCGCCCATGCTGGCCACCACGCAGATCAAGCAGTTTGAATCCCTGAAACTCGAAAGTGGAGTTGTGCTCGCGCCCGTTGACGTTGCCTACGAAACCTATGGCACGCTGAACGAAGCGAAGTCGAACGCCATTCTCGTCCTCCACGCCTTCTCCGGCGACGCTCACGCCGCTGGTCTGGATGCCGAAGGCCAGAAGGGTTGGTGGGACGATCAGATCGGCCCCGCCAAAGGCTTCGACACTGACAAATACTTCGTGATTTGTTCCAATGTCCTCGGTGGCTGCAAAGGCTCCACCGGTCCATCGTCTATTAACCCCAGCACCGGCGAACGCTACGCCATGACCTTCCCCGTTATCACCATTGGCGACATGGTTCTCCTGCAGAAAATGCTCATCGATTCCCTCGGCATCACCCGCCTGCTCAGCGTCGCCGGCGGCTCCATGGGCGGCATGCAGGTTCTGGAATGGGCCGTGCGTTTTCCGGAAGCTGTGGCCAGCGCCATTCCCATCGCCTCCACCGCCCGCCACAGCGCCCAGCAGATCGCCTTCAATGAGGTTGCCCGGCAAGCCATCATGGCCGACCCCGATTGGTCCGACGGCAACTACTACGACAAAAAGCCTCCAGGCCGCGGCCTCGCCGTCG
>CAMDKT010000439.1 GCA_945900935.1 Candidatus Sulfopaludibacter sp. SbA3
CACCGTCGCCCGGACCTGCGTCATGCAGAAACGCAACGCGCTGGAGTTCCTCGCTGACTCCATCAGCCACCATCGTGCCGCTCAGCCTTTTCTTTCGCTACTCCAGCGATAGGGGGCTGAACGGTTACTAATCCAAACGATTCCGACACCAGCCAATTCGTCGCATCCCCTTGCTTCGCCCATTCGACTTTCTCCAACACCGCCGCCCCATCCCGCAAATCCAAATGAAACAGCGCGTCTTTTTCCTCGTCAAAAAACGACTCCATTGACGCAAGCACCAGCGGCGAATGGGTAGCGAGGATCAACTGAACGGCAACCTCGGAATCCAGTTTCATCGCCGACATCACATTCAGCAGCGCCGGCACCACCCGCCGCTGCCACTGCGGATGCAAATGCGACTCCACTTCATCGACAAGGAAAAGGATCTCGGTTGCCGGTGTATGCCCGCGCTGTCCGCTCGCCCGCAGATGTCCTTTCCACGTCCAGACCAGCAAGTACGCGAGCGCCGCAATTCGTCGGACTCCGGCCGATGCATGGACCAGTGGCACATCCTCGCCGTATGCCATTCGAATCGTCGGGTACTCGGTCTCATCCAGCAAATCTAAGTGAGTCGGCTGGCCGGGGCTGAGTTTTTCCGCCGCCGAAGGTGACAGGGCTTCCAGCACTCGCGTGAGTTCGGTGAATGCCGGGTCGATTCCTTTTTGCCACGAAACCCAGTCGTGAATCAATCCATTGCAGTAACGGGTCCCATCCAGACCGGATTTTCCCTTCCAAACCTGCACCGGCGACAGATCGAATATTCCCCCTAATTCCGATGCATACGTCGCGCCGTGAAAACTCGCACCGGGGTGCACCCTGGCAGGATCCCAAATCAGGAAATTTCCGTCCACGCCTACATAAATGACAATGCTCCCCGTACGCTCGGACGAGCTGGGAGACCAACTGTAGGCTCCACGGTAAAAAGAGTCAATGATCTCTGAATTAGCGTTCGTTAGATGACGAATCGTCGGCTCACTAGCGTCCTTACGCGGCATCGCCATCACTCCGCGCGCCCAAGTTTGCGTCAGCGCCCGCCACGCCATATCCAGCAAGAAACTCTTCCCCAGCCCGTTATCGCCCGTCAGCGCATTCACTCGCGGCGCGAACTCGATGCTCATCTCGGGTGCCGGGCCAACGCCGCACATCGTAAGGCTTTTCAACAATCCATCATCTCCTGTTAACAGCACCCAGTATGCCAAAATAGAAGAGTCCCCATACCCCGGCGCAGCGCCGCGTAAACCCCTCCGCGCGCGCCTCCAATCCAAGAAAGAATCACAAGTTAATGACTGACATCGTCAAAGTTGTAGGCAGAGAAATTCTGGACTCCCGCGGCAATCCCACCGTCGAAGCCGACGTGTTCCTGGCCGATGGCTCCATGGGCCGCGCCGCTGTCCCTTCCGGCGCTTCCACCGGCGTCCACGAGGCCGTCGAACTCCGCGATGGCGACAAAGGCCGCTACCTCGGCAAAGGCACGCAAAAGGCCGCAGCCAACATCAACATCGTCCTGGGCCCGGCCCTTCTCGGCATGGACGCTTCCCGCCAGGCCGAAGTGGACGAGCACATGATCGCCGTCGATGGCACGCCCAACAAAGGCAACCTCGGCGCTAATGCCATTCTCGCCGTCTCCATGGCCACCGCGCGCGCCGCCGCCGCCAGCCAGATGACGCCCCTTTACCGCTATCTGGGCGGCGTCAACGCTTGCCTCCTCCCCGTCCCGATGATGAACATCATCAACGGCGGCGCCCACTCCGACAACTCCGTCGACATGCAGGAATTCATGGTCGCCCCGCATGGCGCGACGAGTTTCGCTGAAGGCCTCCGCTGGGGCACGGAAATTTTCCATACCCTGAAAACGGTTTTGAAGAAGAAGGGCTACTCGACGTCGGTTGGCGACGAGGGCGGCTTCGCTCCCAACTTGAAGTCCAACGAAGAAGCGCTGCAGGTCGTCATGGAAGCCATCACGCTGGCCGGCTACGTCCCCGGTGAGCAGGTCTCCATCACGCTCGACCCGGCTATGAGCGAGCTCTGGGACGCCAAAAAAGAGAAGTACGTGATGAAGAAGTCCAAGAGCGGCGAATTCACACGCGAGGAGATGGTCGACTTCTGGGCCGGCCTGTGCGAAAAATACCCCATCATTTCCATCGAAGACGGCATGGCCGAAGACGATTGGAAGGGTTGGAAGCTGATGACCAAAGTCCTCGGCAAGAAGATCCAACTGGTCGGCGACGATCTCTTCGTCACCAACATCACGCGCCTTCAGCAAGGCATCGATAAGGGCATCGCCAACTCGATTCTGATCAAAGTGAACCAGATCGGCACGCTGACCGAGACGCTGCAAGCCATCGCCATGGCCCACCAGGCCGGCTACACCGCCATCAGTTCCCACCGTTCCGGCGAAACCGAAGACACCTTCATCGCCGATCTCGCCGTGGGCGCCTCCGTCGGTCAGATTAAAACCGGCTCCGCTTCCCGCACGGACCGCATCGCCAAGTACAACCAGCTTCTTCGCATCGAGGAAGAGCTTGGTTCGCAAGCCAAGTACGCCGGCCGAAAGGCGTTCAAGCGGTAATGGCGAAACAACCGGTCATCCTGACCATTCTTGACGGCTGGGGCGAGTCCCCTGCCGTCAAGGGCAACGCCGTGCGCAATGCGCGGAAACCTGTTTACGACTCGCTCCTTCGCGACTACCCCAATACGCTGATCAACACCAGCGGCGAATCGGTCGGCCTGCCCGATGGACAGATGGGCAACAGTGAAGTCGGCCATCTGAACATCGGCTCCGGCCGCATCATTCGGATGGATATCACGCGCATTGATTGGATGGTGCGCAACGACTTGCTGGTCAGCGACCCGGTGCTGCAGGAGACCGTTAAACACGCTCGCGGCCGCCGTCTGCACCTGCTCGGTCTGGTCAGCGACGGCGGCGTCCACTCGCACAATACGCACCTCTACGCGCTGCTCGAAATGGCCAAGCGCGGGGGTGTGGAAGACGTGGTCGTCCATGCCTTCATGGACGGACGCGACACGCCGCCCAATAAAGGCACAGGTTTCATGGAGGCTCTTCTCGCCAAGATGCGGGAGATCGGCATTGGACGCGTTGGCAGCGTGTCTGGCCGCTATTACGCCATGGATCGCGACAAGCGCTGGGAACGCGTTGAACGCGCTTTCCGCGCCATCGTAACCGGTGAAGGCCGCAAGTCCGCCGACCCCGTCGCCGCCATTCGCGAGAGCTACACAAAAGGCGTCACTGACGAATTCATCGAGCCCGTTGTCATCGTCAACGACGCCAACGAGCCCACCGGCCTCATGCGCGATGAAGACGCCGTCCTCTTCTTCAACTTTCGCGCCGACCGCGGCCGCGAGCTCTCTCAAGTACTCACCGATTATCCCCTCGACGTTCCCTACAAATCGCTCGCTCCCAGGAACCTGCACTACACGACGATGACCGTCTATGACCAGACGCTTAAGGTGAACACGGTTCTGAAGCCCGAACAGCATACCGGCCTGCTCGGCGGTGTTTTAAGCGGCCACGGCGCCAGGCAGCTTCGCGTGGCCGAAACGGAAAAATACCCCCACGTTACGTTCTTCTTCAACGGCGGCGTGGAAAAACCGTTCGATGGCGAAGAGCGCGAAATGGTGGCGTCACCCAAGGTTGCGACGTACGATTTGATGCCCGAAATGTCCGCCGATGGCGTCTGCGATGTCGTCTTAAAGGGAATCGCCCGCGGCGACTTCGACGTCATCGTTGTCAATTTCGCCAACCCCGATATGGTTGGGCACTCCGGCGTTTATGAAGCGGCCGTGAAGGCCTGCGAAACCTGCGATGTCATGCTGGGCCGGATTCATCAAGTTCTCAAGCAAACGGGCGGCCAGTGGATCATCACCGCGGACCATGGCAATGCCGAAACGATGACCGACCCTATCACCGGCGGACCGCACACGTATCACACCACTAATCCGGTTCCGCTCATCCTGGTGAACGAGGCGCGGCGTCCGCTCCGCGAAGGCGGTTCCCTTCGGGATCTCGCGCCAACCATCCTCGGTCTGCTAGGCTTACCAAAGCCGCCCGAGATGTCCGGCGTCGATTTGCGAGCCTAAAACTTTGAACAACCTTCTCACTCACCTAACCCCGCTTCACCGCTTCAAATACTACGAAATCTGCCTTAGCTTTTTCGTCGTCGTGCTGTTGATATCGAATCTGGTCGCGAGCAAACTCTGCTCTTTCGGCCGCGTTTCTTTTTTGGGCTTCGAGTTTGACGTCATCCTGAGCGGAGCCCAGCTTCTATTCCCTCTGACGTACATTTTCGGGGACATTTTCACCGAGGTGTACGGCTACGCGGGCAGCCGCCGGGCGATCTGGCACGGGTTCCTGGCGACGGCCATGATGACGGGGCTCGGCATGATCATCGTCAGCCTCCCGCCCGCTCCCGGCTGGAATAATCAGGCAGCGTTTGAGAGCATCTTCGCCTTCCTTCCGCGTCTGGTTGTCGCGAGCCTGATCGCCTACTGGTGCGGCGAATTTGCCAACGCGTTCGTGATGGCGAAGATGAAGGTACTCACTGGCGGCAAGTTCCTGTGGATGCGGACGATCTCCTCCACCGCCGTCGGCCAGTTGATCGACACAGTTATCGTGATGACGATAGCTTTCTGGGGTCGCATCGACGGCACTATGATTCGCGATTTGATCGTCACAGGCTATCTGCTCAAAGTGGGCTACGAAGTCGCCGCTACACCGGTGACTTACTTGATCGTGAACTTCCTCAAGAAGGCCGAGGGGATTGATCTCTTCGATGACTCGACTGACTTCAATCCATTTTCCGGGGGGCCGGCGCAGCAGGGGCCGGCTTAAAGGCGGTGCAGTTCCCTTCCACGACGCCAGTTTCTACGAAACACCGCGTCGATCATTCATCGAGTACTCACATAAGATCAAACGCTGTTACGATGCCGAGGAGTTCCTTCGGGCGTCCCCGGCGCATTACCAGTAATGGCTTTCCTTTGAGCTTTTCGATGCCCTTGGCTACTTCTTCATCACTTAACATAGAGTCTGCCGTGACGAGGATGTTCTTTGCATCCATTAATGGTGTTATCAAGTTCTGATCGCGTACGGACTTTTCGCTGCCAAGAAACTTGGCAATTGCCTCGTCCGAAATCAACATCCACTCTTCACTCGCAAGATCCCACACTGGCAGGAACGAATAGGAACCCGCCAACATCTGCTGGCGAATATGTCCAATCGGATGCCACATTTCGGCGCAGTACCCGTTCACCCCCCCTGTCGAAAACACTGGACATTTAGCGCTCCATCGAATATCGTATGGTGAGTGAGTGCGACGAAGGCGAATCCGAGGGGGTCCAGACAACGGTTGAAACAG
>CAMDKT010000440.1 GCA_945900935.1 Candidatus Sulfopaludibacter sp. SbA3
CAGCGGGGCGAGATGCCGGCGGCGCAGATGGATAAGTTGATCAGCGATATGGACAAGATCAACCTGCAGGTGATGGTGAACTTGTCGGGCGGGTATGGCGACCGGCTGAAGCGGAACGTGACGGCGATGAAGGCGAAGTACAAAGACCGTTTCGCGGTGTTCGCCAATCTGACTTTCGAGGAGATTGACGCGCCGGATTATTCGGAGCGGGTGGCGAAGCAGTTGGAGGCGGACTTCCAGAACGGCGCGCAGGGTTTGAAGTTTTTTAAGAACTTTGGAATGGACTTGAGCGATAAAAGCGGAGTGCGCGTGAAAATCGACGATCCTCGCTTTGATAAGGCGTTTGAGGTTTGCGCGAAGTATAAGATGCCGGTGATGATCCACACAGCGGAACCGAAGCCGTTCTTTCAGCCGTGGGATAAGAATAATGAGCGATGGCTGGAGTTGAAACAGTTTCCGAGCCGGTACCGGCCGGGTGATAAGTATCCGGGTTGGGAAGTGTTGATGGGGGAGTTGTACCGGCGAATTGAGCGGCATCCGAAAGTGACGTTTGTGAATGCGCATTTGGGTTGGCTGGGAGCGGATTTGGGCCAACTGGGAGCGTTGATGGATAAGATGCCGAATATGATGACGGAGATCGGGGCGGTGCTGTATGACTTGGGCCGCCAGCCGCGGTTCGCTCGTAAGTGGTTTATCAAGTATCAGGACCGCGTGTTATTCGGGAAAGATACCTGGGAGCCGAGTGAGTACCATTACTACTTCCGCGTGTTAGAAACAGATGACGAGTATTTTGATTATTACCGGAAGCGGCACGCGTTTTGGAAGATGTACGGGTTGGACTTACCGGATGAAGTGTTGAAGAAGTTGTATTACAAGAACGCGCTGCGGATTATTCCGGGGTTGGATGGAGCTAAGTTTCCGAAGTGAGCACCCACTCTTCCCGCCGCCGCTTTTTGCAACTGCTCGCCGGATCGGCGGCGCTCCCCGCTCAAGGCGCGCCGCCGCCGAACATTGTGTTTATCATGGCCGACGACCTGGGTTACGGCGACCTGGGATGCTACGGCCAGAAGATCATTCAGACGCCGAACATTGATCGTCTGGCGGCGGAGGGCATCCGGTTTACCGACGCCTATGCCGGCTGCACCGTGTGCGCGCCGTCGCGGTCCGTGTTGATGACGGGCAAGCACATGGGCCACACGTCGGTCCGCGCCAATACGGGCGGGGTTCCGCTGCTGGCCGAGGATGTGACGGTGGCGGAGGTGTTGAAACAGGCCGGCTACATGACTGGCGCATTCGGCAAATGGGGCATTGGCGATATCGGTTCCGACGGCGTGCCGTGGAAGCAGGGGTTTGATACGTACTACGGCTATTTGCACCAGATACACGCGCACAATCAATATCCGGGTTTTCTGTTCTCCAATGACGATGTGAGGCCGTTCCCGCAAAACCTTGGCGGGTACAAAGAAATTTACGGGAACGACTTGATTGCCAGTATGGCGACCAGTTTTGTGCATGAAGCCAAGATGAAGAAGAAACCGTTCTTCTTGTACTTGGCTCTGACTCTGCCGCACTTGGAACTCCTGGTGCCTACCGACTCCATGCGGCCCTACGACAAGACGATTGTCGAAGACGGGCCGTACCGTGACCTGCGCAATCACTACTCGACCCAGAGCAAGCCGCGCACCTCGTATGCGGGGATGGTTTCGCGCGTCGACCGGTATGTGGGGACGTTGATGGAGACCGCTAAAGAACTGGGGCTGGAAGACAATACGATCTTCTTTTTCTGCAGCGACAATGGCACCGCGACGCCGCTTTGGAACGACAAAGGCTACTTCAACAGTGCGGGCCCTTTCCGGGGACACAAGACGACGATGTACGAGGGCGGTATTCGGACGCCGATGATCGCCCGGTGGAAGGGGCGCGTGAAACCTGGCGTCAGCAACCTGCCATGGTACTTTGCCGATGTGCTGCCCACGCTGGCGGAACTGGCTGGCACCGCGGCGCCGACGGGCTTGGATGGGATCTCGATTGTGCCGTCCTTGCTTGGAAAAGGTGCGCAGAAGAAGCACGAATACTTGTACTGGGAGTTGCCCAAATACGACAAAGCCACCGGCACGTTCGCCGGCGAGACGCCGATGCAGGCGGTGCGCATGGGCAACTGGAAGGGCGTGCGTCCAAAGGCGGGGGGCGCGTTGGAGCTTTACGATCTGGCGAAAGATATCGGCGAGAAGACGGATGTCGCGGCGAAGTTCCCGGCGGTGGTGAAAAAGCTGGAGGAGATCTGCAAGAAGGCTCGCCACGCTCCCCGCCCACAGAAGGATATTCCGAATCCGCATTTTCCGGGTTAGGAAAGTTTACGGAACTCTCGCGGGCGCGGCTTCGTAAGGAATCTCAGGCATGCTGTCGGGTGCTTAAACGTTTCGGGGATTCTAGCCGAAAACACTCTCTGGCGGCGAGTGGCTCGGAACCGGCGTGCGTGATACAGCTTTCGAACGCCATTGGCGATTGGCGCGGGAGTCGCAACAGATGATCGACGGTGCCGGTGCCGCCATCGCCAACTGGCGTTCCTCGACGAAGCCCGACGAACCAGCCGAGACAGAATTGCGTACGTTCCACGCCGCATTCGTCGATCAAACTTCGGGAGGGGCAGGAGGATCTGCTGCTGGCTTGCGCGGCTGGATCAGCGCGATCTGGCTCCCGGTGAACAGCAAGTTTTGCTGATGCTGACCGCGCGCGGTTTGGCGGCGGAAGTGGATTCCGAGGGCAGCCCGTACTGGCTGTTAGACGCCGAGACGCACGCGTCGCTGTTGGAATCATTGGCCGAGCGAGGGCTACCGGTGCGCGCTTTCCTAGCGGCGACTGCCTGAAATACGGTAATCTCGATAAGGAATGAGGGATTCCATTTTCAGACAGTGACGGCTTCGGTTAAAGGTGAGTATGCCCTGCATGCGTTGTTCGATTTGGCCACGCAGGATGGAAGCGGTCCGGTAAAAATTGCGGACATTGCCCGACGTCAGAAAATTCCACAGAAATTTCTGGAATTTATTCTGTCCGGGTTGAAGCAGGGCGGTTTTGTAGAATCGCGGCGCGGTGCCGACGGCGGATACATGCTGGCGCGCGGCGCGGACGCTATTACGGTGGGGGAAGTGCTGCGCCACATTGAAGGGGCGCGCAACTCCGGCGCGCGGTCACGCAAGAGGGTCGAGACGCCATTTTCCGATATGTGGACGAGCGTGGATCGCTCCGTATCGGCTGTAATTGATCACACGACATTTGCCGATCTTGCGCGTACGTGGAAGGATAGGCATAGCAAGTACGTTCCTAATTGGGAAATATAGGAGAGGCAAATGATATTTGAGGATAATTCGCTGAGTATTGGCAAGACGCCGCTGGTCCGGTTGAACCGCGTAACCGACGGCGCGGGGGCCATCGTGTTGGCGAAGATTGAAGGCCGCAACCCGGCGTATTCGGTGAAGTGCCGCATCGGCGCTTCGATGGTGTGGGACGCGGAGAAGCGGGGGGTGTTGAAACCGGGCATGGAACTGGTTGAACCCACCAGCGGGAACACAGGGATCGCGTTGGCGTTCGTAGCGGCGGCCCGCGGCTACTCCATCACGCTGACGATGCCGGAGACGATGTCCATTGAACGGCGAAAAGTGCTGAAGGCGTTTGGGGCGAATCTGGTGTTGACCGAAGGCTCGTTGGGAATGAAGGGCGCGATCACGCGGGCGGAGCAAATTGCGGCTGGCGACCCGTCGAAATTCGTGCTGCTGCAGCAGTTCAAGAATCCGGCCAACCCGGCCATTCACGAACAAACCACCGGGCCTGAAATATGGGACGACACCGAGGGTAAGATCGATATTCTCGTTTCCGGCGTTGGCACCGGCGGCACAATCACAGGAATTTCCCGTTACATCAAGGGCACAAAGGGCAAGGCGATTCGATCCGTCGCGGTTGAGCCCTCCGGCAGTCCGGTCATCACGCAGACGCTGAAGGGTGAGGCGTTGAAACCGGGGCCGCACAAGATTCAGGGTATTGGCGCCGGATTTGTACCCGATACGCTGGACCTTTCTGTGGTCGATCAGGTGGAGCAGGTGTCGAACGAGGAGTCGATCGAGATGGCCCGGCGCCTGGCGCGGGAAGAGGGCATCTTGTGCGGGATCTCGTGCGGAGCGGCCGCGGTCGCCGCGGTTCGATTGGCGAAGGATCCGGCCAACGCGGGCAAGATGATCGTCGTTGTCCTGCCGGATTCCGGGGAACGTTATCTGACGAGCGTGCTTTACGAAGGCATGTTCGGAGAATAGGGTGGTTTGGCTCCGTAAATGAAAAGCACCGCCCGAGGGCGGTGCTTTTTCGCAGGCGGACGCAAGTTGGTGTAGGGGGTGAACGCGTCCGCCTGTCGTAACGGGGATTGAAGGTATAGCGTTTGCCGGAGGACAAAGGTTACTGGGGGGTATAAAAAATCCGCTAGGACTGCCATTGCGTAGTTTACCGGGTTGCTCAATAACGGTGGCGAGTTCGTCCACCGGACCGAGTTGGCCGATTTCCTGTGCGATGAATTCGACTTCCACGACGGGCGAGGCCACGCCCAGCGCCATGGCTGCCTGAAGGCGCTGCGGGAACTGGAAGCGGTTGGCGGCGGCGGTGGCCGATCCGGCGGGCGTGCCCGCCCAGGCGGATGAGCTTCTGGGACTGGCCCTGCTCCTGGTGAGCGGCCAGGAGCATATGCGGGTCTGGAACGAGATAATGATTCGCGAACACCCGCGCGGCCACGGGCCTTTGGTGGGTACCTGATCGAGTCGGAACACGGGTGGCTGGACGGTGGAGCAGAGGCGGGACTCCCTGCACATGGTGGTGAACATGAGCCGGTTTCTGGTCCGGCCGAACGTTCGCTGCGCCAATCTGGCCTCCCGCGTGTTGGCGATGGCGGCGCTACGGCTACCGGCCGTTTCTCATGCAGAGTTTTGTGGACAACGTCCATTTTGCCGGTACCAGTTATCGGGCCGCCAACTGGATACGGATTGGCCGGACGCAGGGCCGCGGCAGGCAGGATCGCTTCCGGCAGGCCAACGAGACAGTCAAGGTCGCCAAGATCGGTGGATATCTCGGACGTAAAAACGATCCGTCTCCTGGTCATCATTGCAGTTCATGTCGTTCAGGTTCGCGCTGAAAGAGGAATGACTCTTCAGCGTCACTTACGGGTCAAGGGCAGCGGTAGCGGGCTATTTCTGTTTCGGCCAGACTACGCCCTGGTCCTTTTTAGCTACTGGGGCGAGGCCGCGGAAATTGAATTTCTGGACGCGCTGGCCGCGATAGGTTTCCGTGGTGAAGATGTTGCCTTTTGAGTCGGTGGCGATGCTGTGGACGGCGTAGAACTGGCCGGGCTGGCGGCCGCC
>CAMDKT010000441.1 GCA_945900935.1 Candidatus Sulfopaludibacter sp. SbA3
TGCGGGAGTTCCCTGCCCTTTGTTGCCGTATTCTTCGCGTTTTTGCCAGCGCCAGGCGGAGGGTTGATCGTAGAGTTTCCAGACGCGATGGTAGAACTCGCGGGAGAGCCCGCCGATGACGGCTTTGTTGCCGGTGTCGCTCCATCCGAGGCCACCGGCGGTGAGGCCGCCGAGGTGCTTTTCGGGGCAGACGAGTTGGACGGTCTTCCCCATTTTTTTCACTTGAACGGCGGCGGTGATGGCCCCGGATGTGCAGCCGTAGATCAAGACGTCGGAGTGGCGCGGGGCGGCGGCGAGGGTGACGGCGATGAGGAGGAGGGGCAGCATTCGTCCTTGTAGTCTATCGCGGCATCGGGGCAATGAGGAACTCGGCATTTACCGGGAGCGACGCGGCATGTTCGATGGTGAGTTGGACGATAACGGTCGCAGGCCAACCCGGTGCTTGGCGGAGGTCCCAATGGAGCGGTTGGCCGGGCGGGCCGGCGTCGTTTTGCTCCGGCGGGGACTTGAGTGACGCGGTTTCGGACCACAATACGGCACCGGTAGCAGGGTGGAGAATTTCAATTGTGAGATAGGCCGAGACGGGGATGCGGCAGGTAATGCGAGTGGGAAGTCTGACGTCCGTGCGGCGGAGGATTTGTTTGGCGGCGGGAGCGTCCGCTTTAGCGCCTTCGTCAATCCAGCGGCGCAGGGTTTCGATTTGGCGGGCGGAGAGCGGACGGCCACCGATGGGCATGCGGTGAGCTTCGCCGCGGCGGCCGTCGACAAAGTGAATTAACAGGCTGCGTTCGGCGTCGTCGGCGATGATAACTTTGCCCAGGTTTCCGCCGCGGAGCGCATCGCTGTGTGATCGCAGACTGAGCTTGCCCGCCTCGCCGTGGCAGCCGTTGCAGTGCATGGCGAAGATGGGGGCGACGTCGGCGTGAAAGCTGACCATGAAGGCCGTTACCGGTGGCCGGCCTTGATGGGCTTGCCGTTGCGGAACTGGATCTCTATCAGCTTTTCGCTGGTGGGAATGTAAGTCACCACTTTGTGGGTCATGGCGTCGTAGACAACGCCGCCATCGGGGTAGGCGTACTTGCCATCAAGGCTGAAGGAGACCCAGCCGGGCTTGGGCTTTTCGCTGGGGTCTTTGAAAATTGGCATGTCGGCGACGTGCGTTGGCGGGAGTTTGGAAACGTCCCAGGCGTAGACGTAGCCGAAGACGCCGTCGACAAACCAGACCTCCTTCTGATCGGGGCGGAGGTTGATGCCGTGACTATCGGTGCTGTGCGGCTTCTTCGGCGGGAGGTTCGGCAATTGGGCCAAACGCCCTGGAGGCGTTTTCCCTTCGACGCGGTGAAGGACTTTGCCGCCGAAGCCCTTGCTGGTACGGCCTTCAGCGACTTCGAAGCCGAGGAGCCAATCGACGTTGGCGTAGATGTATTTTTCGTTGTCGCTGACGGCGAAAGGACGAATTCCCTTTCCGAATGGGCCGGCTCTGCCGATGACTTTATTGGTACGCGTGTCGGCGATATAGATCCAGGGAACGGTGAGAATGGACATGTAAACCCGCTTGCCATCGACGCTCATCCAAGTGTTGTGGGGGCCGATGCCGAGGATGGGGTGATCTGTGTAGTGCTTTCCGTGTTCGGTAACAATTTTGGCTTTCACGTCTCCGGTGGCGGCATCAATGGCCCACCAGCTATCGGAATCGCGCATGGGGACGTAGAGCGTTTTGCCGTCGGGGGTGATGGCCTGGCTGTCGGCGTAACCGGCGTCGTAGTGGCGTCGCCAATCGATCTTGTCGGTGGCGAGATCGATGCAGACGAGTTCGTCCTTGAGGTTGGAAGTGAGATAGAGTTTGCCGAGCGAGACGCTGGCGGAGATGCCTTTGTAGTTGGCGGTATCGGGAACGTCGAACTGGCGGAGTTGCTTATGGCCGTCGTTGATGTCGTAGATGGTAACGCCGGTTTTGTTGGAGACGTAGAGGAGGCGTTCGATGCCGTTTACGATTTTGCCGTTGCTTTTGGTTTGAGCGATAAGCGGTGCGAGCAGTGTGAGTAGGAGAAGAAGGCGCATGCTGGCAGAATGCTATCACACCGCCGTGGATTAACGAAACGACTCTTCGAGCGAATTGGCGTTGAGGAGTTGGACGCTCCAAGCTTCGAGGGATTCGATGCCGACGGCGGCGATCTTATCGGAGACCGCGGACTGGAGTGGTCCGAAACGGGCGGTCAGCAGGCGGGTGAGCATCTGGCGCTCGCCTTCCTGGCGGCCTTTCCGCAAACACTTCCTTATTCACCCTATCGAAGCACGCCCAGAACGAACATCCGATCCAGCAACATCCGGTCGCAGGCACCGATAAGACGCCGCGCGGCCTCTTCGATTTCCTCCGGGCTGGCGTTCATTAGCGGAATCCATGGGTAAAGCGCCAGACGGCCCAAACGGAGAATTCTCGCCGCCGGCATTCGATAAAGCGCGGAAATCGGTCCGGAACACCCCCTTCGGTAAGTAAGAGCATGTAACTACGGCAAGGCAACTTGTAGTTGGAAACGTTGGCGCGGACGTAATCCACTTGGCGGTCGAGGGCGCTGGGGCGATAACGGGACACGGCTTCGAAGTGAATGAGGAACTCGACGGCGTTCTGCCGACAGCGGTAGAGGTTATCAACCTTCAAGGTGGGCAAGTTCAATTCCCGGTCGACGGGTGCGACCTCGATCTCGGCATCGAGGGGAATTTCGGCGCAGGCGGCGAGCGCCGCTCGCGGGTCATCGTCGGTCAGGAGTTTGAAAGAGTGATCGAATGGAACCGGCACTGCCTATAAAGAGAGTGGCGGCGGCGGAATAATCTCAGGTTATTCGCGGGGTGCTGGGATGGAGTTGCACGAACTGAGGTATTATTTCGGCCATGCGCAACCTCTTATTTCTAGTTGCCGCTTCCATGGCGTGGGCTCAGACGACGAATGGAACGATCGTCGGCTCGGTGTGGGAGAGTTCCGGACTGGCCGTGAGCGGGGCGGCGGTGCGGCTGACACAGGCGGGGACGGGCGTGGTTCGCGGCGAGGTTTCGAGCGGATGGGGTACAGCGCGGGTTGAGCCGCGAGGGTGACCGAGATGGCAAGCAGCCGAAAACGGTCACTACTTTTTGTAGCTGACGCGCCAGATCTTGTTATTGCCGTCTTCGGAAAGCAGCAGACTACCATCGGCGAGTTGAACGACACCGACCGGACGGCCCCACACTTCCTTCACATCTTCGCCCAGCATGAAGCCCGTGAGAAACGGCTCCAACGCGCCCACGGGCTTACCGCCTTTGAACGCCTGGAAGACGATGGAATAGCCGACGCGCTTGCTGCGGCCGGACGAGCCGCGGAGCGCGATGAAGGCACCGTTGCGGTACTTGGCGGGGAACGATTTGCCGGTATAAAAGGCGAAGCTCATGGCGGAGACGTGAGCGCCGAGGAGGATGTCGGGCTCGATGGTTTTCTTGACCGCTTCCGGACTTACGCCTTTGTGGCGAGGCTCTTCATTGGGCCCGATGTAGGCGTAAGGCCAGCCGTAGAATGCGCCCTTTTTCACTTCGCTGAAGAAGTCCGGAACGATTTCGTCGCCCAGGCCGTCGCGTTCCTGCACCGTGGCCCAGAGCTTCTTGCTTTCCGGCTGGAAGCGAATGGTGACGGGGTTGCGGAGCCCGGTGGCGAAGATTTCGGGGCTGGAGCCGTCGAGGTTATAGACGTTGACGGCGTTGCGGTTGGGCGGATCGCCCAAGTCGACGTTGCTGCCGGAGCCGACCGAGACGTAGAGCTTTTTGGCCTTGGCGTCAACGGCTATGGAGCGGGTCCAATGGCCTTTGCCGTAACCCTTCAAGTCGACGATCTTTTCGACCGGACCGGCGGTGAGAGCGGCGGGATCGAGCTTGTAACGATTGATGGACTCGGCTTCAGAGACGTACAAGTAGCCGTCGTGGAAGGCCATGCCGAAGGGGCGGTCGAGGCCGCTAATGAGCGGCTTGCGGTCCTTGTCGTTGTTGACGATGAAGACGCCGCCTTTGGCCACGCTTTCGGTGACGAGGATCGCGCCGCCGGGGAGTTGCAGCATGTCGCGAGGCTTTTGAAAGCCGCCTGCGTATTCGACAGCGGTGAATCCCGCGGGGACGCTGAGAGACTTGCCGGCCGGTTGCGGCACAACCTTGGCGGCGTTGGCGACCTGGCCGGCCGGATTGGGCGGCGGCAGCGTGAATTTGCGGGCCTGCGGAAAGAGCGAAGCGGCAAGCAGGAGCGAGGCGAGTACGGCGGGTTTCATCGTTGTGGCTAGTTTATCACTGTGGGGCGGGGCCGTCTCGAAGCCGGTCGTGCAGCATCTTCTCGTCGAGGTCCCCGGTCCATTTGGCGACAACGACGGCGGCCACGCCATTGCCGATGACGTTGGTAATGGCGCGGGCTTCGGACATGAATCGATCGATGCCGAGGATTAATGCCAGCCCTGCCACCGGCACATTGCCGACGGCGGAAAGTGTGGCCGCGAGGACGATGAAGCCGGAGCCGGTGACGCCCGCCGCGCCTTTCGAAGTTAGCAGCAGGACTGCCAATAAAGTGATTTGTTGTGTGAGCGTCATTGGCGTGTTGGTGGCCTGCGCGATAAAGACGGCGGCCATGGTGAGGTAGATGGACGTGCCATCGAGATTGAACGAATAGCCGGTGGGGATAACGAGGCCGACGGTCGACTTCCCCGCCCCGAGCGATTCGAGTTTGAGGATCATGCGGGGCAGCGCGGCTTCCGAAGAAGATGTGCCGAGGACGATGAGAATCTCCTCGCGAATGTAGCGCAGGAAGCGGAAGATGCTGAAGCCGTGGAAGCGGGCGATGCCGCCGAGAATGACAAAGATGAATACGATGCAAGTCAGGTAGAACGTGGCCATCAGTTGGGCCAATGACAGCAGGCTTTTCAGGCCATAGGTGCCGACGGTGAAGGCCATGGCGCCGAACGCGCCGATGGGTGCGAGCGCGGTGATCATCTTCACGATGGCGAAAAGAATCTCCGACGTTCGCTCAATGAATTGGAAGACTTCGTTTTTGTGGGAACCGAGTTTTTGCAGGGCGACGCCGAAGAGGATGGCGAGGAAGAGGACTTGCAGGATTTCGCCTTTCGCGAAAGCGTCGAAGAAAGTGGCGGGGATGACGTTGAGGATGAAGTCCGTGGTGTTCGTCATTTTGCCGGGGGCGGTGTAGGCGGCAATCGAGCCGATGTTCAGAGTTTTTGGATCGATATTCATCCCCACGCCGGGCTGGACGAGGTTGACGACGAAGAGACCGACCAGCAGCGCGATCGTGGAAACGACTTCAAAATAGAGCAACGCCAAGCCGCCCGTCTTGCCCACTTTCTTCATATCGGCGGTGCCGGCGATGCCGACGAC
>CAMDKT010000442.1 GCA_945900935.1 Candidatus Sulfopaludibacter sp. SbA3
CACAAACACCCAGCCAGCAGCAGCATCACCTCCCGCCACTCCCGCACATACAAATACGGTGCCGCCCCCTCCCATAACAAGTCATCCGTGAAACCAGACAGCCGCCAAGCCGCCAGATACTCCTGAAACGTCCGGTGCCAATACCGTACCTCATTTCCGCTGCTCGTAATGATCCCGCTATCGATCTCCTCCGTCAGCAAAAACCGGCTCGCCTCCGCCACATTTTCAAAATCACCCGCCAACAAATTCGCCGCGTCCCCACGCCCCAAACTCACCCGGTGCCCGCCCGGATAACTCTGCATCCGCAACGCCAGCGTTCCCATCATTCCCAGGCGCTTCTCCCACGGCAACCGCTCCATCCGCGCCTTCGCCAGCCAAGTCACAATCGAGTCATAAAGCGCCGCCCGCTGCTCCGGCAGCACCTTGCCATTCCATTGCACCACCGCAATCGCCGTTAGCATCAACGGATTCCGCGCCATCCGCCGGATCTCCGGCCGCTCCAACGCCCGCTCCAACTCCGTCTGCCCCGTCAGCGCGGTCCACTTGCTAACAAACTCCGCGATCTGCGCCGGCCCCAGGTCTGCAATCTCCACAACCTCAAATCCCGAAAGTAACGGCGTTCCTTCATAAGCCCACGGCCGGGTCGACACCACAATCTGGCACCTCCCATACCGCCGCCGCGCCGCCTCGAAGACTCCCGTCATCCGCCCTCGGCGCTTCTCATCCGCCGCCTCGTCCAATCCGTCCAGCAGCAGCAAAGTGTCCGCCCGTCCCAGCATCTCGTCAAAGTACGCCTCATCCAGTCCCCAGCCCCGTTGCCCCAAATAGCGGGCCACCCATCGGGCATCGTCCGGCTCCTCTGGAGACTCCGCCAAAAATCGGTCAAACTCCGATATCCGTATCAATATCGGGAACCGCTCTTTACTCCGGCAATAGTTCCACGCCAGTTTCTTCAGAAACGTGCTCTTCCCGCTCCCCGCATCTCCCGCAATCACACAACTCTTGCCGCCAGCCACCGCTTCTCCCAGCGGCAACTCTTCACCCCGGCCTCTCGATAGCGGCTCGACATACAACGCATCAATCGGACATCGCCCCGCCCTCCCCGAACTCAACCTAAACGCCTTCAGCTCAATAAACGCGCACTCCGCCTCCATCCACGCGAAGTATTGCGTCATATCCCGGAATCCGCCCCACGCGCTCGGCGCGTCGGCCAACTCCGGATTCAGCCGGACCGCTTCCGCACGTTTGGAATGGGCCTGATTATAAAGCCAAGTCTTCGCATCACCCGTCTTCGTCTCTGCCTGATTGCCAAGCGCCGTCGCCCATCCCGCCCAAGCATCGGCCATCCCCGGATTCAGCCGGAGCGCTTCCTCAAATTTGGCATACGCCTCCGCAAACAGCCCGTCAGCCGCTTCGCCCTTCTTCGTCTTCGCTTGCTCTCCAAGATCCGCGCCCCACCGGTTCCACGATTCGGCCCTCTCCGGCTGCAACCGGACCGCTTCCTCGTGCTTCGCATACGCCTTCGCATACAGCCCATCCGCCTCTTCGCCGGCTTTCGCTCTCGCCTCACTGGCAAGCGCTCCGCCCCAGTTCCCCCACGCTTCGGTCATCCCCGGATTCAGCCCCGCCGCTTCCCCAAACTTGCCATACGCCTTAGCAAACAAATCCGCCGCTTCCTCGCCCGCCTTCGACCTCGCCTCTTCGACAAGAGCGTTAGCCCAATTGTAAAGCGCATGAGCCCGCATCGGCTTCCACTGCGCCAGCAGCGCCCAAACTTGAACATCATCCGCGAAACCGCGGCCCAACGTCGCCAGCAGTACCGCCGCGTTCTCCGGCGCTTGCGGAGCCATCCGCCCCACCAGTCGTATCGCCTCCTGCGCGTCTTCTCCCTTCTCCACCAGCGCATGGGCTCGATTCGCCAGTGACTCGAAGGAGTCATCGGCCAGCGTCAGCACATGCCCGGCCAGCCGCCGATACTCCTCCGCCAGATACTCATCACGAAAATCCCGCACGAACACCGTCTCCATCAACGCTACTCGCGCGTGATACGACAACCGAATCGGGCGAACCCCCAGTACCCGCTCCAGTTCCCCCAAACGCTTCGCCCTATACTCCATTTCTCCGTTTGGCACCGGGCTCGCAACGATGATCGTTGGCTTCGGCCCCAGTACGCCAAACTCCGGACGTTCGTCGTCCAACTCGCACTCCACCGACGCGCCCGGGACGTCCAACCCGATCTCTTCCAGAAACTGCATCGTGCCTTGCACGTTCTGATCGTTCAGCCCCGTCACTATCACCAGCCGGTCGGCCAGAGGCCCAATGCAAAGCCCGGCAATCTCGTTGATTCCCGTCCGGCTGTCAACCAGCACGTAGTCGTAATGAGCCGGAAACTCCAACTCCGGGTCATCCAGCCCCGCAGGCCCATCCGCGAACACTTGCGCCTTCAAATAGTGATGGAGGATCCGGCTGATCGCAACCAATTCACTTTGCGCCCGGCCCCCCAACCCCAATTGCGCCAGCCGCGCCGCATATTTGTGTTCCGTGTCGACGCCAATCACGTCCAGCCGCCCCAGCCGGCCCATCTTTGGCGCAAGCGCTTTCAACTTTTCCCGCTTCACCGCGCACAGATAATGAGACACAGCGGGAAGCTGCTTCGCCAACTCTTTAGGCGCTCCGACCTCTTTTGAAATCCGCATCACGTCGCTCACCAGCGTCAGGATGTCACTCGTCGCGCGCGCGCCCGATGCATCCAACTCCCCGCTGCGATGCTGAAATCCGCTGATCCCCGGCGCTTCCAGATCCATGTCCAGAATAAGCACATGCCGACCCCACCCGGCCAGCGTATACGCAACATTCATCAGTGCCATGCTTCGGCCAACCCCGCCCTTGAAGCTATAGAACGTGAAAATCTGGGGGAAAATTGTCCCTGCCATGGACCTGTGCCTAAGCGGCCTTCAGGGCCATGTTGCTCATCGGCCCGGCCTCGCTCCGCGAAATAATTCTTTGATAGTCGTCAACCAGTGCTGAAAACTCCCAGCTGCCCACCAAAAGAGCTGCTAATCTTCGCATCAGCTTCTCTCCTCCCAAGTTTCCCTCCCTCCGCCGGATTGCCACCTTTACTGCCAAACCCTCCCACCGGCGATCATCGGCGAGTATGGCTTCTCCGGCCGCTTCTTCCGCCTCCTCCATCTCCCCGTCCCGCAATGCCGTCACCGCCCGCGCCAGAGCCTCCAATCCCAGTTCGCGAAGCATACGCTGTGCTTCATGTCTGGGCTGATAAATCAATTCTCCGTCCCGCCGCAGCCAAAGCGTATGGTCCGCCCGCGCGGGAATAGGGTCCTCCAATAGGAAGATTTCTCGCCTGTCTCGCAAGCGCTCCGCTTCACCACGGGTAGCCACAATCGCTCCTGTCACCGCGCCCCAACTCAACGAGTATGGCGGCAACAATACCGTGTCTGGCGTCGATCGGATTCCGTACAACGCGGGCATGATCGCCGGTAGCATATGCGCCGTTCGCACGTCGGCATACCCCACGATATCCAATTCCGCTAGTTCCCACGAGAGCGCCATTTCTGCCCCTAGTATAACCTCTTCAACCGTAAGTAATCGAAACACGCCCTTTGAAGGGCAAGAAAATCGTACGCGATTGTGGGAACTGTGTCGATCCCCTCCAGTGCGCACAACTCAAACAATTCCTGATACGCCGGCTCTCGTTGAACGAGTGTCCATGGCGCAAAAACAGCCTGCAAATGGCCGCCCAGCAGTTTGACCAAACTCGGTATTCGAACCTCATGCGTCCAGCGGCGCGCATCGCCGCCGGAGAGCCCCAAACTCCCTGCGAATTTTGGCCCCGTCCCATCAACGTAGTGCTTCGGCTCGTCGAACAGGTTGTCCATCGCCAATCGCAGGTACTCTCGGTGTTCCGGGATCGGCATCGCATGTTGCTCCAAAAACGATCTCGCTGAACTGTATCCTCCCGGATATTGAATGGGGTTCCCTAAACCGCCGGAATCAAAGCCCGACGCCGACCCATTCTCCCGTTCCATCGTTTCCAACGAGGGCGCGAATAACAACCCGCAGCTCGACGACAGACTCAAACCGGGACCCGAATACCGGAACGGACCCGCGTAGAGGAAGACACTGTTCTCTGTCCCATTCAGTACATCGTGGTGATTGCCGGAAAGTGAGTGCCCATGTTCCATCGCCTGTTCGGCCTTTGAAGAGAGTTGCCCCCTCTTGCAGATCTCTTCGAAATTAATGGGGGAAGTTGAATGTGCCAGAAACAGCCCCTCGCTCAGCTTCTCCGCAATCTCCGACGGCGCAGCAATCCCAGGCATGTCCCCGCCTCCCATATACTCCCGGAGCTTCCGGCATTGATCGGACAAATTGCCTTCCAAATGACGTCTATTCATGTCTATTCCGTCGTCTCGCAGAGCTTATCATACCCGCCCCAACCCAACGCAATTCAAAAAATTTTCCCGCGGCTTCGCCTCTCGAAAGGAAAAAGTAAAAAGAATCAAGGAAACACTTCCCGGAGACACCGGAACCCGATACCGTAGTTCCCGACCGCGGGCTCACTGTGGCTGCGATAAGCCCCGCGCAGGAACGTTGTAAAGTCCAATACGAGCCCCCGCGCACGCATTTTCTCTCGGCCGAATAATCACTCCCGGTCCACTCCCAAACATTCCCTGCCATATCTGCAATTCCCTCCGGCGTATCCCCCGCCGGAAACATCCCAACCGGCGTCGGAGCGCCGACACTACGCTCGAAATTCGCCCGCCACTCATCCGGCGCCGCCTCCCCCCATGGATACTTTCGCCCCGTCGTCCCCCGCGCCGCCAACTCCCACTCCTCCTCCTTCGGCAACCGCCCGCCCACCCATTCGCAGTACGCCCGCGCGTCCTCCCAATCCACCCAAACCACCGGCCGCGTCGGCGTCAGCATTTGTGTCTCCCACTCCCCTGGTTCATTCCAATCCGGATGCTTCGCCAGGAAGCGCGCAAACTCATCCACCGTCACCGGATACCGCCCCAGCCGGAACGCCGCTACGGGCGTCTCCCGAACCCGTTCATCAGATTGAGCCTCCTCGTCAAAGTTCCGCCCCTTCCCGTCCCCATTCTGCGCCCCCATCCAAAATGAACCCCCAGCCACCTGCACCCAATACCGCTCATCCACAGGCAAATACAACCGCGGATGCCCCTCCATCCCCAGCGCCTCCGCCGCCTCCGCCCGCACCTTCACTGGAATCCCCGCCGCCCCCTTCACCGTGAATATCGCCTCCACTTCCCTCTTCAACCCCTCATACCGCAACCCCTCCGCTTCCGGCATCCCATACTTCGCCGCCCGCAAATCGTTCATCATTCCCGCCACCA
>CAMDKT010000443.1 GCA_945900935.1 Candidatus Sulfopaludibacter sp. SbA3
TGGATGGACGCGTTCCTGACGGGGATGCCGGGCGAGCCGCATCTTGGTTTAATGTGCGGGAATCTGACGCCGCCGATCGGCGAGCAGCCGGCGCTGTTGACCCATCGGGACGTTGAGACTTTGTTCCATGAATTTGGGCATTTGCTGCACCACTCGTTGACTCGGGTGCCGGTGAGGGATTTGGCGGGGACGAGCGTGCCGTGGGATTTCGTGGAACTGCCGTCGCAGATTATGGAGAACTGGTGCTGGGAGCGGGAAGCGCTGGACCTGTTTGCGCATCATTACGAGACGGGCGAGGCGATTCCGGAGGAGCTGTTTGCGAAGATGCGGCGGGCGCGGACGTACCGGGCGGCAAATGCGCAGATGCGGCAGTTGAGTTTTTCGATGGTCGATTTGGCGCTGCATATGCGGTATGACCGGGAGGCGGATGGGGACGTCATAGCCTGGTCGCGGGCGTTACTGCAACCGTATACGGCTGCGACGCTGCCGCCGGACCATGCGATGCTGGCTAGTTTCACCCACCTGTTCTCGGGCCCGGTGGGGTACGCGGCGGGCTACTATTCCTACAAGTGGGCCGAGGTGTTGGACGCCGATGCGTTCAGCCGGTTCCGCAAGGAAGGGGTTTTCAATGCCGAGACGGGCCGGGCGTTCCGGGAGTGCATCCTGGCGAAGGGCGACAGCGAAGATCCGGCGGAGCTTTACCGGCAGTTTATGGGGCGAAATCCGGACCCGAATGCGCTGCTGATACGGAGCGGCCTGATGGGGGTTCAATAGATGTTACAATTTTTCATAGATTCCGCGGTAAAGAATCCCGTATTCTGCAACCATCCGCAAATCTGAAGCGTCAGTAGAATAGGGATCAGTAGTTCGATGACGACAACTCCGCTTCCACCCACAAACGAAAACCGATCGCCCGACCCGCTGGCCGAGGTGGATCACTCCGATTTGCATTTGGTTAGGCTGCTGGCGCCCGAAGTTTCATGGCTTAAGCAGTTTGTGACCAACCTCAAGGAGTTTTTCCATCCGGTGGAGTTGCCGCCGCTGGAATTGACGTCCAAGCCGGTGGCGGTGAAGGATATTTGGGGGCAGTCGGCTGGGAATGAACGGACGGCGGGCCTTTCGTCGCTGATGGTGCATGGGGGAGTGGTCGGGTTGTTGTTTCTGATCGGATCGAGTGAAACCGTGCAGAAGGTGGTCAAGGAAGTGGTGCATTTGCAGGCTCCGGACTTGGCACCGTATCAGGCGGCTCCGAAGAAGCAATCGATGGGCGGCGGCGGCGGCGGCGGAAATCTATCACCGCTGGACGCGAGCAAGGGTAAGCTGCCGAAGATTGCGAAGCAGTTTGTGCCGCCGAGCGCGGTGGTGTTGAACGAAAATCCGAAATTGATCATGGAGCCGTCGATTGAAGCACCGCCAAACGCGGTGTTGCCGATGGTGGCTTTGAATACGTTGGGCGATCCGATGGGCTTGGGGCGGATTCCTTCGAATGGGCCGGGTTCGGGTGCTGGCATTGGTTCCGGCAAGGGCGGCGGCGTGGGTTCAGGCAGCGGCCGCGGCGTTGGTCCGGGTTCGGGCGGCGGGATTGGCGGCGGTGCGTATCGCATTGGCGGCGGCGTGTCGGCACCGTTGGTGCTGGCCAAAGTGGAACCGGAGTATTCCGAAGAAGCGCGGAAGGCCAAGTTCCAGGGTACGGTGATGCTGTACATCGAAGTGGATGAGAATGGCAAGCCGAAGAATCTGCGGGTGGTGCGTGCGCTGGGCCTTGGATTGGACGAAAAAGCGATTGAAGCTGTCTCCCGGTGGAAGTTCCGGCCAGGGTTCAAAGATGGCAAAGCGGTTACAGTAGCGGCGACGGTCGAAGTGAATTTCCGGTTGTTGTAGCGTTCCCTCCCGCAAAAACACAAAGCCCCATGCCGCAAGTGCATGGGGCTTTGTGTTTTTGTCCCCCTTCGGGGCCCCGCCAATAGTAGAATATGGGAGTACTCATCTACATTCCCGCCTCACCGGGCGGGGCTACAAACCCGCAAAAAATGCTCAAACTCAAGGTTGAAAACCACGCAGATCTCGATCCGCAAGAAACTGGCGAATGGCTGGAGGCGCTGGATCAGATTATTGACCAGGCTGGACCGGAACGGGCCAAATTCCTACTCGATGCGTTAGTGCGAAAGGCTGCTGTGAATGGCGTGGAACCGCGATTCGCAACGATCGGCCCGTACGTCAATTCGATTGCTAAAGAAGAAGAGTTGCCTTATCCCGGAGACTTGGCGATCGAGAAGCGATTGCGGGCGCTGGTGCGCTGGAACGCGCTGGCGATGGTAGTTCGGGCCAATAAGTACGATGCCGGAATCGGCGGACACATTGCGACGTTTGCGTCGCAAGCGACGTTGATCGAAGTGGCGCAAAACCATTTCTTCCGCGCGTCGATTCAGGGCCAGGCGGGCGACTTGGTGTACTTCCAGGGGCACGCTTCGCCGGGGCAGTATTCCCGGGCGTTTCTGGAGGGGCGGCTGAGCGAGACGCATCTGGAAAATTTCCGCCATGAACTGCGGGAGACGCCGGGTTTGAGTTCGTATCCGCATCCGTGGCTGATGCGGGACTTCTGGCAGTTTCCGACGGTGTCGATGGGGCTGGGGCCGATCAATTCGATTTATCAGGCGCGGTTCATGCGGTATTTGGAGAACCGGTCGCTGATTGCTAAAACGGATCGCCGGGTTTGGGCGTATTTGGGCGACGGGGAGATGGACGAGCCGGAGTCCTACGGTGCCATTCGTATTGCGACCAGTGAGAAGCTCGACAATCTGGTTTGGATTATCAACTGCAACCTGCAGCGGCTGGACGGGCCGGTGCGCGGGAATGGCAGTGTGGTGCGGGAATTGGAAGGGCTGTTCCGCGGGGCGGGCTGGAATGTAATCAAGCTGCTGTGGGGTTCGGAGTGGGACGTGCTGTTGGAGCGGGACAAGACGGGCCTGCTGGTGCAACGCATGGAAGAGTGCGTGGACGGAGAGTTCCAGAACTTCAAAGCCAAGGGCGGCGCCTACATCCGGGCGGAGTTCTTCGGCAAGTATCCGGAGTTGCTGGAACTGGTCAAGGACATGAGCGACGACGATCTGGGTCGGCTGCGGCGGGGGGGCCATGATCCGCTAAAGATCTATAACGCCTATCATCGCGCGGTGCAGCAGAATGGGAAGCCGACGGTGATCCTGGCCAAGACCGTTAAGGGTTACGGCATGGGGGACGCGGGCGAGGCGCGGAATTCCACTCATCAACAGAAGAAGCTGGACGAGAGTCAGTTGCTGTACGTCCGCAACCGGTTCAATGTGCCGATCAGCGATGAACAGGCCATGAAGTGCGGATTCCTGCGGCCCGCCGAGGACACGCCGGAGATGCGGTATCTGCATGCCCGGAGAGCGGACTTGGGCGGCTACATGCCGTCGCGAACGCCGGCGGCGATTACGATCAAGGCACCGGCTCTCGAGAGTTTCAAAGACGCGCTGGCCGGATCGGGCGGGCGTGAATTGTCGACGACGATGGCGTTTGTTCGTATTTTGACGATGCTATTGAAGGACGCCGAAATCGGCAAATACGTGGTGCCGATTATTCCCGACGAAGCGCGGACGTTTGGAATGGATTCGCTGTTCCGGCAAGTGGGTATTTACGCGGCGCACGGGCAGTTGTACAAGCCGGTGGACGCGGATATGTTCCTGCATTATCACGAATCGACGAGCGGGCAGATGCTGGAAGAGGGGATTACGGAGGCGGGCTCAATGGGCTCGTTTACGGCGGCGGGAACGGCGTACGCAAACTACGGCGTGCCGATGATTCCGTTCTACACGTATTACTCGATGTTTGGGTTCCAGCGCGTGGGCGACATGGCCTGGGCGTTTGCGGATTCGCGCGGAAAAGGCTTCCTGATGGGCGCGACGGCGGGGCGGACGACGCTTTCCGGCGAGGGCTTGCAGCATCAGGATGGGCACAGTTTAGTGCTTTCGAGTACGGTGCCGACGTGCCGATCCTACGATCCGGCGTTCGCTTATGAGATTGCCGTGATTGTGCAGGACGGCATTAAGCGGATGTATGAGTTGAACGAAGACCGCTTCTACTACCTGACGATTTCCAATGACGACTACGCGCATCCGCCGATGCCGGGCGACGTGAGCGAAGGGATTTTGCGCGGCTTGTACAAGTACCGCGCGGCGGACAACGGGCCGGCGCAGGTATTGTTGTTGAGCAGCGGCGCGATCTTCAATGAAGCGGCGCGGGCGCAGGAAATGCTGCGCGATAAATATGGCGTGGCGGCGGACCTATACAGCGCCACCAGTTACAACGAACTGCGCCGGGATTGCCTGGAAGTGGAGCGTTGGAACCGGCTGCATCCGGCGGAGGCTTTGCGAACTTCGTATCTGGATCAGGTGTTGGGCGGGAGTTCGGCGCCGATCATCGCTGCGAGCGATTACATGAAAATCGTGTCCGATCAGATTGCTCCGTGGCTGCCGGGGCGGTTGACGTCGCTGGGAACCGATGGGTTCGGGCGGAGCGACAACCGGCCGCATTTGCGAAAGCATTTCGAGGTCGATACGGCGGCGATTGTGGCGGCGACGCTGTCGCGGTTGGCGCGGGATGGGCAATTTGACGCGGCGCGCGCGGCGGCGGCGATTGTTGAGCTGGGGATGAACCCGGAGAGCATCGATCCGGCGCAGGCGTAAGTTGCGACTGGCGGTTTTAGCATTGTCGGTAGCGGCGTTTTCGTCGGAGACGCCGCTGCGGATTTTGTTTCTCGGCAATAGCTACACGTACTACAACCACTTGGCGGGACTGGTGGCCGGGATGGCGCACGGTGGCGGCGGGCGAAGGGTGGAAACGGGTTTTGTGGCCAAGGGCGGCGCGAGTCTGGAAGGGCTCTATACAGGCACGAACGCATTGGAGGTGTTGCGCGGATCGCGGTGGGATCTAGTGGTGCTGCAGGAACATAGCTCGCTGGGGCTGAGCCAGTTTAACGGGGATACCGTGATCAACGATCCGGCGGCCTTTTTTGCGTGGACGCGGATTTGGGATGCGGAAATACGGGCGCAAGGGGCGCGGACGGTGCTTCTGAATACGTGGGCGCGGAAGGGGCGCGCGGGACAGCAGGCGCATTTGGATTGGGCTTACGCGACGATTGCGCGGGAGTTGGGGGCGGGGCTGATTCCGGCGGGGGCGGCGTTTGCCGGGGCGTCCAATTTGGAATTGTATCAAGCGGATGGGTCGCATCCTTCGGCGGCGGGGTCGTATTTGGCGGCGTGCGCGGCGGTGGAAATTTTGACGGCTGGAGGGTGCGCGGGAGCCCCGGAGGAGATATTGGGAGTTCCGATGGATAACCGTTCCGGG
>CAMDKT010000444.1 GCA_945900935.1 Candidatus Sulfopaludibacter sp. SbA3
CGCCTCCAAGAACCGAATGCCCTCATTGCGCACACCCGTCCTTACCCACACCAAACAGCGAGGAGGCGGTCAGACGGCTGGGTCGCTGACTGGCACCTACTTCGGATGCGGAATCACCTTCTCGATTTTGTAGGTGTCATTCGTAATGGTGAAGTAAAACCGCCAATCCCGGTTTACGCGCGCCTGCCACAAGTTGCGCGTCTGATCATACTTCTTGGCGTGGAGCGAAGGATGCTGGGGATTGTTCACCAGGAGCCGGAGTTGCTTCTCGAAAGCCCGCGAGACGCGCTGCGGAGCGTCCTTCAGTGATTCAATTGCACTGTTGGAAAACACCACCTTCATTTTTTGGCCGACGGGCGTTTTTGAGTTCTACGCTTACGAATTTCCAGGTTCATGAACGTAATTGCGGCATCGGCGGTCTCGAACGGCCCGAAGTACGGCCCTTTGGACGCTTCGGCAAGCTCGGCGTCAATTTGTAGCCGCTGCTCAGCCGTATATTCTTCATCCGCGGCGGATCGCTTTGGCAGGACAGAGATGATCCCGCCCGTAACTCTGAACTCTAGCTGGTCGCCAGCCTTGATGCCGGCCCGGCGCTGGATGGAGGGCGGAATCACGATCGGAGTCTTGTGCTTTACTACGGTGCTCATTTGGGCGAACTCATCCTCAGGATAACAGCCATTCCAAACCACGCGAGGGTTCGGCATCGGATCCCGGCGCGGGGGGGTTGATGTTTGCCCGCAATCGAATGGCGTTTTCTACAGCCTTTCCGGCATTGGCGTCGCGCGCTGCAGCAGGTGCAAAATATTCCCTTCCGGATCCGTGAAAAACACGACCCGGTTTCCTTTGCTTTCCATCGGTTCCGTTATGAAATGAATGCCCCGCGATGTCAGGCGCACATATACGATGTCGAAATCCTCCACGGTGAGCGCCAAGTGCCGGATGCCCGGCGTCCGCATCGTGGTGGCGGGACGGTCGCCCTCGGCATGAATCAACTCGAGCATCGTACCGTCCTCGGCCCGCACGAAAATCGCGCCCGCCGATTTGTGGTTAATCTCGAAGCCCAGCATGTCGACGTACCAGTCGGCCAGCGCGGCGACGTCGGCGCAGGCAATCGCCGTATGTTCAATTCCAGTAATCATGACACTACCAGTTTACTTCCCGCGGAACCGGAACGTCAGCCCGGCTGAAAACGTCACCGGATACCCCGGTGTCCCGTGAATGCCCGTAATCGCCGCCCCGCCCGCATACGGCCGTGATTCAATGAAATTCTGCGTCTCGTAATAACGCCGATTGGTGACGTTGTCCACCGAAAACAGGAAGTCGGCATGACGGTTAATCCGCCGCGTCAGGCTCATGTCGAACACCGTGTGCCCAGCGGCGCGAACAGGTTCCAAACGATAGTTGTTGATCGCCCGAACGCGCGCCGATCCGCTCCAACCACGCCAACCCGCCAACGTTACGGCCGCATTCGCCGTGAAATGCGGCGCGCGGTCCACATAAGTCCGTGGCATCGTGTCGCGATAGAACGCGTTCATCACCTTCGTCAGCCCGCCGTTCACGCTCACATGCCGCGTAACCTGCATGGACGCTTTGGCCTCCATGCCATACGCGCGGCTGGCCGCAAGAAACTCGAGCGTCCCGTCATCGGCCACGTAAACCATTTCATTCGACCGGTCGATCCAGAACAGATCGCCCGCCACGGAAAACCGCTGCCAATTCGAGGAAAACCCGGCCTCGTAGAAATCGGTCGTCGCGACTTTTGTGCCGTCGCGCCGCGCCAGAATGCTGCGCGCGTCGATCGATGAAATTCCGCGCCCGTAATTGGCGTGCAGCGTCACCGGCAGGCGCCGCGTTGGCGTCCATGCCATGCTCAGTTTCGGCTGCCAGCGGCCGGTGAACTCCGCGACGGAATGACTGGAAACCAGGCGGTCGCGCACATCGAACCGGAACGCGTCGTACCGCAAACCGGCCGTCGCCAACAGCTTTCCCCCAAAAAAGCTCAGATTCTCCTGCAAATAGCCCGCCCCGTTGGAGACATTGGCGTTCGCCGCCGTCGTCACGCCAATCGGATTGCGGCCAATCCGGGGAAACAGCCCCACATTGATCTGGTTCGCGTGAAAATTCCCGCCCGCCGTCAAATACGAATAGGAGGAGCCCGTCTTGTGCGGCAGCAGGTACTGCGCGTTGGCCCCCTGCACCATCCGCGAGTCGTGCTGCTGGATGGCGTCGCCGTGTACCGGATCGTTCAGGAAATAGGTGAAGTTGGAGTAGAGATCGAGCAAAGACCGGGTCGCGAAGCCATCGATTTTCCACACCGCGCCGTTCTCCAATTCCTGCCGGAAATAGGCCCCTGCCGTCGCCGCGCGGATCTTGCCGCCGTCTCCGGCGTCCAAAAAACCGAACCGGTCCAGCGCGCCCGAAGCCACCAGATCCAATGGGATCTGCCCCGACGAATTGTAAGCGTTCAAACCGCCGTTAAACTTGAGTCCCACGCTTCGGTTACGGCTCAAACGCCGCGTCACATTGGCGGTCAAATTATCGCGCCTGTAACCGAGCGCCTTCACAAACGGTCCGTCGGTATGGGAGCCTTCATAGGCAATAAAGGAGTCGATATTCTTCCAGTCCGGACTGAAGGCGAAGAATCCTCGCTGGGTGTTGAAGGACCCGCCTTGCAGGCGAACCGTGAACTGGTCCGGCAGCGATTCGCGCAGCCGAATGTGGACTACGCCCAGCCCGCTGAAGTCGCCGTACTCCGCGCTGAACGGGCCGTTGATCAGGGTCGCCTCCTGCACCAGTTCCGGGGTGAGACTCTTCAGGCTGCCCAGATACCCCTGCCCGTGACCTTGCGTCGTCTGATTCTGCTGCACATTATCGACGAGAATTTTCATGCCGCCGCTGACGCCGCCGTGGTCCAGATTGAACCCGAACCGCCGGATCTCGATCGACTTCCCGCCGCCCTCATGCTGCCCGGCGTTGATGCCGGCGTTCAACTGGTGAAAAATCTGATCGTCGCGAGAAAACAGCGTCCGCTCAAACACCTCTTTGTTGCGGTGGTCGATTGACGGCTCCACCGGCGAAGCGTTGATCGTGATGCTCGTATGCACCTTTGGCAATTCCTGCCCCAACGCCGCCAGACCGGCCGCGAGTCCAATTGTGAGCCAAATTTGCATTCTCTCCTTCATACGATGCAATCCGCCAAACGGATGAGGGGATTGGCGGGGTATGATTACGAAATCATGCGTACGCGACTCCTCCCGGCCGCCATCCTGGCCTTGATCCCGTTAACAGCGGGAGAATGGCCCCAATTTCGCGGAGTGAACGGCTCCGGCGTTTCGGATGAAAAAAACCTGCCCATCCACTTTGGCCCGGATCAGAACATGGTGTGGAGAACGGCGCTCCCGCCCGGCCACTCCTCCCCGGTCTTCAGCAAGACCCGGATTTTCGTCTCGGCTTATGACAAGGACGGCATCTATCTTTTCGCCCTGGATCGCAAGTCCGGCAAGGAGCAGTGGCGCAAGACGATTCCCCGTCCGCGCACCGCCGATCACCACAAGTCCTCCACGCCGGCCAGCTCGTCGCCCGTCACCGATGGCGAAAACGTCTACGCGCTCTTTAACGATTTCGGCGTTATTTCTTACGATTCAGCCGGCAAAGAACGCTGGCGGCTCGATCTGGGTCCCATCAATAATCCATTCGGCATCGGCACGTCTCCGGTGCTGGCCGGCAACACGCTGCTCGTCAATATTGACGCCGAAAGCGGATCTTTCTTCCTCGGTTTAGACAAGGACACAGGCAAGCGGAAGTGGCGTCGCGAGCGCCCCGATTTCACGCGCGGCTTTTCCACCCCCGTTATTTACAAACCGGCCAATGAGCCCCAGCAGGTGCTGATCGCCGGCTCCTATTCGCTTGTCTCCTACGCGGTCGAAACCGGCGAGCCGATCTGGTGGGTCAATTCGCTCACTTGGCAGTTGAAGCCCACTCCAGTCATTCACGGCGACACCGTCTATGTCCTCGGCTGGGCTGGGGGATCCGACGAAGGCGCACAGGAAAACGTCCCCGATTTTCCGGAAATACTGAAGACACGCGATACCAACAAAGACGGCAAACTGACAAAGGAAGAGATTGCCGACGACCGGCTGACCAAGGATTGGACCGCCATGGATCTGGACCGGAGCGGCTTCGTCGAAGCTCGGGACTGGAAGATGTATCAACGGCGGAAAGAGGTCGTCAACGCCGTGAATGCCATTCGACTGGGCGGTCGTGGCGACATGACCGATAAGTCAGTCAAATGGCGTTACTATAAGTCGTTGCCGAATGTTCCGTCGCCGCTTTACTACGAAGGCGTCCTGTATCTCACGAAGGAAGGCGGTATCATGACGGCGCTCGACGCCGTATCCGGCAAGGTTCTGAAACAGGGCCGGCTGACGGGCGCGCTGGGCGATTATTATGCTTCGCCCGTTGCCGCCGACGGCCGTATCTATGCTGCTTCTCATGAAGGAAAAGTGGCAGTCATAAAGCCTGGGGCCGAATGGGAAATTCTCGCTATTAATCCGATGAACGAAGCTGTAAACGCGACACCGGCTTTTGTTGACGGCCGTATCTTCATACGTACTCACGGACATCTCTACTGCTTTGCCAATCAATAACTCCCAATGTTACGAATTTTTCTCGTTTCTTCCCTAGCGCTTCTAAGTGCCGACTGGCCGCAATACCGCGGCCCAAACGCCATCGGCGTAACTGACGACCGGAACCTGCCGGTGGAAATGGGGCCGGACACAAACGTCGTCTGGAAGACCGCCGTTCCACCGGGACACTCCTCCCCGATTTTAGCCGGTCCGCGCCTCTTTCTGACCGCGGTCGATCTGGAAGCGCTCTTTACGATTGCCTATGACCGCAACACCGGCAAAGAGCTCTGGCGAAGAGAGTCTCCGCGTCCCCGCAAAGAGGTATTTCAGCAGACAAATTCCCCCGCGTCGGGCACCCCGGCCAGTGACGGCAAAATCGTAGTTAGTTTCTTCGGCGATTTCGGACTGCTGGCCTATTCGGTGGAGGGCAAGCCGCTCTGGCAGTTACCGCTCGGGCCGTTCAACAACGCCAACGGCCACGGCTCGTCGCCGGTCATTATCGACGACATGGTGTTCCTGGTTTGTGACCAGAACACGAACTCTTATTACCTGGCGGTGGATAAGTCGACCGGCAAGGTTCGCTACAAAGTAGAGCGCCCGGAGACAACCAGAGGCTATGTCACGCCATCCGTTTGGCGCCCGGCGAAAGGGCCCGCCGAACTTATTGTGCCCGGTGCCTACGTCACCACTTCTTACGAACTAAAGACCGGCAAGAAGCTATGGTGGGCCGGCGGCA
>CAMDKT010000445.1 GCA_945900935.1 Candidatus Sulfopaludibacter sp. SbA3
TTTCCACCGCCCGCCATTTCCACGGCCGGTCTTGCGGGCCGAATGCTCTTGCCACTACCAGCTACTTCGGCGCTGGCGAACGTAAGCCGGCTCTCCTACCCGCATGAAACAGCGAAGAACAAGAAACAACCGCGCCCCGTACCCGCACAACACACGGGTTATCCCCAACCCTATGCCAGTCGCCCCGCCCGTCACTCATCGCGCAACCATCCGCCCAGGTCCCCCGCCTCCACCAACGGCGAATCCACCAGCGCCGCCGCCGCCTCTAGCGACTCCGGATCTTTTCCCCCACTCCCCGTCACCAGACACACCGCCCGCTCCGCTGGGTCGATTCGCTTGTCCGCCACTCCACGCAACCACCCTGCCAGCGCCGCCGCGCCGGCCGGCTCGCAGTACACCCCCTCCTCCCGCAATAGCCTCCGCTGCGCCGAATAGATCTCGTCGTCGGTCACTGCGATTCCCTGCCCCCCGTTGAAATGCAGCCACCCTAGCGCGAGCGTCGCGTCAATATCCATCGGCACCGAAAGCCCGCTGACGCGTGTCACCCCGCTCGCCGGCCTCGATTGCCGCTCCCCCGCCCCCCATCCGTCCACTACCGTCCCGCATCCCGCCGACTGTACCGCGTGCACCCGCACCGCCAGCTTAGCCATCGCAAAACCCCGCGCCACGGCCGAGTACAGTCCGCCCCCGCCCACCGGCACAAACACCTGCTTCGGGTCCATCGCCGCCAACTCATCCGCTATGCGCGAGACGCCTTCCATTCCATGCGGACAGTATTTAAATGCCGACACCACCAACGGCACGCCCCGCTCGTCACAGTAAGTCCGCAACGCCCCCATCACCGTCTCCGTCACCGCCGCGTCCTTCGTAAATCGCGGTACGCGCACCACGTAGGCCCCATGCGCCCGCATCTGCGCAACCTTTCCCGCCGCCTCGTCCGCCGGCACGATCACCAGACATCCGATCCCCTCCCGCGCGCAGCAAGCCGCCAGCGCCGCCCCCGTGTTTCCCGATGAGGCCGATACGATCATCCGCGCTCCGGTAGTTACAATCCGCTCGATCTCCCGCTCCGCAAACCGGTCTTTGTACGACCCCGTCGGCTGACATAGCTCTAACTTAAACCATAAGTCGCCGCCCAGCCGGACACTCTGCACACAAGGCGTAATCAAAATAGTAAGTCTCCCTGTCCAATGCACCGCGGCGCAAAGCCCTTATCCATCTCCTGTTGCGCCACATCTATATGCCGCTGACCGCCTGCCAGCGTGAACAACCCGTGCCCCGGCAACCAAACATCCACTTCCAACCCGCGAAGCTTCGGCATGTCCTCCCGGTACGATTGCAACGGCGAGTCCGGTGAATTAATCATACCGGGTACGCCCCCATAAAACACAATGTCCCCAACTATCAGGCACCGCCTCCCGCCCTGCTCCAAAAAAGAATGCGTGGGAGTCCGCCGAATGTCTTCGAACTCGAATCGCCCGCAACGAAAACCCCTCCAGATCGAGCCTGTCGCCGTCATCGAACATTCGCGCCACCGTCCAGCCGCATTTCCGACGGATAGGCCCCCTTTGATTGGGCATCCGTCAACCCGCGGCCCGTCTCATCCCCGGTGATCAGAATGTGCGCCGTGTGTTCCGATGCCGCCACCGGCCAGCCTAACTCCTCCGCCAGCCGCGGCGCGCCGCGGACGTGGTCCGGGTGCCGGTGGGTCAGCAGTATCGTCCCGCGCGAAAGGTCATCCCCAAACTCAGCCCGCGGATTCGCCATCACCGCGGCATGCCCCAACCCGCTCCCGCTGTCAATGAGCAGGATGCCGGCCGCGGATCGAAGCGCGTAGATAGGACAATCATACCGGCTGCTGAGTCCAAACTGCCGGCTGCCCACTGAGTATAGCCAGGGAGTTACTCGCATTATTGATAAAACCAGTTCAGCGGCAATAACCTGACCCGCAAGGACCAGCCGCCATTCGTCCCCGCGTAGTAACTCAACAACGCCCGGTCTCGCAGCCACTCGATACTCGTGTAGGCAAACGTCGCCTCCGGTGTCTCATCGAGCACCTTCACCCTTTCCCAGTGAATCCCCTCATCGCGCGAGACCGCCGTCGATAGCGGCGTCCGCGTCTTCGGCGAGTTGTTCCAGACCAAGATGAGATCCCCTCTCTTCGGGTGCCGCTTAATCGATTGCGGGGAGAGCGGCGACTCCAACCCCGCCATTGGCTCCAGCGCCGAAAATGTCAGGCCCTTGTCTCGCGAATATGCCCTGTAAATCCGCCCTAGATCGGTTCGCACCCAAAGCATCACGCGCCCGTCGCGCAGCTCAATCACCCCCGGTTCCTGCGCCCCCGCTTTGGATTGCGGCAGGTCCAGGACTGTCTCGCCCGGCCTCCACGAAACGCCTTCGTCGTCGGAGTAATAGACCCGCGAACGGATGTGCGGATCCACGCGGTAATCGGAGGTAAAGAACATCGGCATCAGCACCCGCCCTCCGCGCAACTGAATGGCCCGGTCATGATTGAAAGCAGTGTAAGAGGGAGAAGGTGTAATTGCCATCGCAACGGGAGCCGAAAATGTCTTCGCGTCATCCCGCGACAGCCGCGCCATCGGCGCGCAGTCGGCCGGCGAGTTCTTCCGGCAAAACAGAAACAGGACTTTTCCGGACTTGAGCCGCAATAAGTCGGGCTCCATGACATTCATAGCTCCGATATTATTCTGCAGAATAAATCGCTCCCCCCATGACTCGCCCTGATCGGAGGAGATCCGCGCCGAAAGCCGCGCCCCGGACCAGTCTGACCGGCCATCCCCGGTAAACTCGGTCCAGGCGAGCAGAACGCGCCCATCGCGCAGCACTAGCGCATCGGCCTCGGAGTTACGCATGTTCCCCTGCACCGCCGGCACAAAGTCCGCCGCAAACGCTGCCAGTCCCGCCACCGCCAATACAACTCTCAAAGCCATACGCACCCCCCGCGGCATCGTCCCTGGCCAAACGGCCCAAAACCTGTACCACACGCCCGCCCGCGCCGCGTCGTTCCTCGCCAATCACGCCTGCCGAGCGGTACAGATCCCCCAGCGCCCGGAGACTTCAAACAACACGGCCCGCCCGCCCGCCTCACAGCGCCTCCACCCGCCGCAGAGTCTCTTCCACAACGTCCTCCCCGTGCGCCGCGCTCAAGTACCAGCGGCCGTCGGGCAACGCAAGCACGCCGGAGTCCAAAAGGGCCATCAGGAACTCGCCATAGAGACCCTTATCGGCCGCCAGCGTGTCCCGATATTCTCGAGGCGTTTCGGTCTGGAAATGGAGTTGGAAAACCGCGCCCTCCCCCGTCGTCACCACCGGCACGCCCTTCTCGCGTAGCGCGCCTTCCAACCCCGCCCGCAAAGCGCGGCCCAGCCGGTCCAGCCGCTCATACAACTCCGGCGTCAGGCATTGCAACGACGCCACCGCCGCCGCCAGCGCCAGCGGGTTTCCGTTCAAAGTCCCCGCATGGACAACACGGCCATCGGCGATCCAGCTCATGTAGTCATCACGCCCAGCCAGCACCGACAGCGGCAACCCGGCTCCGCAGGCCTTGGCGAACGTCGCCAGATCCGGCATCACTCCGTAGTAGGCCTGCCCCCCGCCCAAGGCCAGCCGGAAGCCCGTGATCACCTCGTCAAAGATCAGCAGCGCCCCTTCCGCCGTCGCCGTCTCCCGCAGGAACTCGAGGAACCCCTCCAACGGCGGCAGGCAGCCGCTGTTGCACAGCATCGGCTCGCAGATGATCGCCGATATCCCGCCGGGATGCGCCGCGAACGCCGCCGCCACACTCGCCCGGTCGTTCCAACGCGCCACCACCGCGCCCGACCACGGCCGCTGCCCCATGCCCACCGGAATCGGCGACATGGAACCGCACCCATCCGCGGCTGGCTTATAGCTCACCAGCACGCTGTCGTCCCAGCCGTGATAATGGCCCTCAAACTTGAGATACAACGCCCGCCCCGTCACCGCCCGCGCCAGCCGCAGCGCCACTTGGACGATCTCGGTCCCGCTGTTGGCAAAGGCCACCTTATCGGCGCACGGAATCGCCTTGCACAATAGTTCGGCCGCCTCGTATTCCAAGGCGTGCTGCGCGCCGAACGTATGCCCTTTGAGTAACTGAGCGGCCACCGCTTCATTCACCGCAGCCGGCGCGTGCCCCAAAATCAGCGGCCCCCAAGCCAGCGTGTAATCGATGAAGCGGTTCCCGTCCACATCGGTGATCCAGGCACCATCGCCGGAGCCGTAGAACATCGGATACGGCTTGGCCGACCGGCGCAGCGCCGTCGACACGCCCCCGGCGAGGTTTTTCTGCGAGCGTTCATAGGCCGCCAGCGAGCTTGGCGTGTTCGCCCGGACCCGCGCCTCGCGCGCCTCCGCTTGAAAATCGTAATTGTTCATTTTTCGTCCGCTAAAAGAAATAGGGTATCGCCCTTTGCGACAATCGGCATCTCGCGGGTCATCGCCACGGTGTCGGCGCGGGGCGCAACGCATGTCTCGACCGGCATTCCTTATCTGTTCACCACTCTGGAAGAGCCGCTGGAAGAGCTGGTGGAATTGTACCGGCGGCGGTGGGACGTGGAGTTGGACATTCGGTCCCTGAAGCATACGCTGCGGCTGCACAGCCTGAGTTCAAAGACCCCAGAGATGGCGGAAAAGGAACTGTTACTGGCCATCGCTGGATACAACCTGGTGCGCAGCGTCCAGATGGCGGCGGCGCAACAGGCCAATCTCGAGCCGCGACGGTTGAGCTTTTCGCGCGTCCGGTCCGTGGTCATGACCGCCCTGCCCTGCCCCGCCTCGCCACCTGTACCGATGCGGTTCAGTGGGAGGCCGAATACCAGAAAGTGTTGCGCTGGGCCGCGCAAGGCAAACTGCCCAACAGGCCCCGCCGCCGATCCTACCCCAGAGCAGTTTGGGGCAAAGGCGCCACCTTCCCCAAACACGAACGCATCGGTCCGGGTTCGGCTAACGATGTGAAAGAGGCAAAGTAAGTGACATTGGAGTTTAGCCTCCCTGGCGTGGCCTCTGCGGACGATGCCGTTGGCCAGACGCTGCGACGAAGAGGTGCGTCGAAGCCACAGACGCGCGGAATCGGAAGTCATCTCGCCGGCCTTGCAGCCGGTGGCTTGCTGGGTCTCACCGGGCACCGCGGCGGGGTAGGCGGGAACGCCAATTCCAAGGGCGAAAAGTTCGCGTCGGCTGAGCATTCCCGATCAGGCTATCATGACCGGCAGGAACGCTTCACTCTTAAATTAGCAAGAATGGGGGAACGCACGGACTCGCTTACGCTCTCGGCTCGGTAACTCTTCCGGAATCA
>CAMDKT010000446.1 GCA_945900935.1 Candidatus Sulfopaludibacter sp. SbA3
ATGGCGGAGATCGAAATCGGGATCATGGACAGGCAATGCACAGGACAACGCATCGCCACAGTAGAGCTGCTACAGAGGGAACTCGCGCAGTGGCAGCAGCAACGGAACGTAGCCGGGCGAGGCATCGAATGGAAATTCACGCGACAGGATGCTGACCGCAAGCTGAATCGCCACGATGTTTCGAAATTACATTGTGACGATACTAGCCCACACCCGCTTGTTTTTCGGGCGCGGAGGAGGAGGCTCCTCACCCGGAGTCCGGCGGCAGGTGCTGAACAGGCTTTCCACGACCTCTTGCGGGGTGCGCACCCAAGGCGCGCGGGTGAAGCCGGCGGCCACCGTGGCCATTCGCTTCTTGTTGCTCCTCTGCCCTTTGGCTGAGACCGGTCGTAGCGTTGGTTGTCGGCGGGCGGGCTTGACCATGGGAATACCCTTGCAATCGACCGCCGCCACCAGGATCGAGCCGTTGGCAGGATCGGGACAGCGTTGCCGGTAAAAGGCGTCAAAGTCCAGAGCCGCATCCGGCAGGATTTCCTCCAGGCTGCGCTTGGAGACGGAAACGCCGGTCAGGTCGGCAATAGTTTGGACCGATTCCAGGAGAGGGTTCTGCACGGCGGCCTTCACCAAGCGCCGCTGGAGTTCGTAAGAGAAGGAGCGGGAGGGCAAGGCAAATGCCTGATCCAGGGGGAAAATGCTGTGCGCGCCGGGGCGGGAGTAGCAGACGCGGACGAGTTCGACGGTTCCGAAGATGGTGGTGAGAGAGCGGACGCCCAGCCGGCGATGGGAGTAGAGCACATGGCCATCCTGCTGTTGGAGGCACAACGCGGGCTCCACATCTCCGTTGCCGCGATGCTGCAAGTGGGCTTGGAGGAGCAGGCGTTGTACCTCGATGCCTTTGGCTTGTTGCTGAGCCTCGATCTGGTGAAGGGGGAGTTGCAGGGCACCGGAGGATGCCAGCCAGGACTGGAGCAGAGCGAACTCGATGGCCGCCGGTGTTGTGCCGGAGGGTGTGGCGGTTGCGGCTGTCATATACTTACGGTACTATCACCGGAAGACGAACCATGCCCCGAACCCGTGCCGCCAACAATGAATCCCGGCGGCCGCGGCCCAGTGCCGTTCTGGAACGCCACACGCGGCGCTTCCTCGAACTCGAGCAGGGCCTCGAACAGCTCGAGTACTTCTGTAAAGGGACGGTGCTGAAGCGGATGATGAAGTGCGGTAAAGTCCTTTGCGCCTGCGCCTCAGACCCCGCCAAGCGTCACGGACCCTACTTCGAGATGACCTACAAGGTCGATGGGAAAACGGTCAATGTGAAGCTCACACCGGAGACGGCCCCCTTATACAAGGCTGCTTCCCAGCAGTATCGAAAACTAAAGACACTGCTGAACCGGCTCGAAAAGATTTCGCAAATCATCCTGCGGCATCAGGGCAAACTGGCACAACCCAAGCGTCGCGCGTGATCCCAAAACCGGGGTTTTCGCGATATCCCCGTTCGAAGCCATCGCAAACGACCGGTTAAATCGCTCTAACGAGCTGATTTTACGTATAGTTAGCTGTCGCCATAAAGTAGCCGCACCCCTGGCAATTGATCGCCTCGCGAAAGGCGGATCAGTGGGTTCAGATATTTTCAAGCGCAGGCGGCGATAACAACAGCATTACCTACTACACATTCAAAGCTGTCGCCGTCAGCGTTATGGAGCAGGAAATGGAAGCTATCGAACAAAGTTCTTTCCCAAATCCTCAAGCTCCTCAAGGATCAGCCGGATTGGAAAATCACTGTGGAAGGGCACACAGGCAATGTAGGCGCGAAGGTCGCCAATCAGGCGATCTCACAAAAGCGGGCGGAAGCGGTGGTCACATGGCTTAGTGCTCACGAAGTGGATCGCGCCCGCCTCGCCGCCGCCGGCTTCGGTGACACGACGCCCGTTCAGGATAATGGCTCCGAAGCGGGCCGGCTGAAAAATCGGCGCGCTGAACTCGTGAAGCGCTGAGGGTGCCACTGGCACGTATACCGATATGCGAACGGCAAGCGAGAGTCCAAATATTCGTATCTCCGCTCGATCCAAGGCCACCCTCCGCGATCTCGCTGAGCGAGAAGGTAAACCCATGAAGACGGTTTTAGACGCCGCAATCGAATACTACCAGCGGAACAATTTCGTTGATGAAGTAAACGCGGCCTATGCCCGGCTGAAGGCAGACCCGAAAGCATGGAGTGAGGAGTTGGAGGAGCGTCGGGCTTCTGACGGCATTCTGATGGATGGAATTGAGGACGAATGAGCGGTTTGCAGCCGTCCAGGGGCGATATTTGGTTCGTGAACTTTGATCCAATCCTTGGCCGGGAACAGGCTGGCACGAGGCCCTCGCTTGTCGTATCGGTAGACAAGTTCAATCACGGTCCCGCCGAACTCGTCGTCGTGCTTTCGATTACCTCAAAAAACAAGCGCCAGCCGTTTCACGTCGAGATTACACCGCCCGAAGGGGGCATGACCATCCCAAGCTTTGTAAAAACGGATGACATTCGTTCGGTATCCAAGGGGCGATGCAAACAATTCATGGGTGAGGTGTCGGCCCGAATCCTGGCCGAGGTCGAGCAGCGAATGCGAATCCTGCTCCTGCTCTAAATGCCGCCAATTACCTGATGATCGCCGTGCCCGTGATCCCGGGCATCACCAATTCGTCAAACTAGTAATTCGCCCGAATTTCCTGACCCGCGTCCAATCCGCTGGCGATCACCGCGTGCGTATCATTGCGCAAGCCCGTTTTGACTTCCCGCTTCGCAAAACCATCCGCAGTCTTCACCTGCACAAAACTCTTTCCCTCTTCGTCCATCAACGCGCCCAACGGCACCATCACGTCGTTCTCCCCGGAACTCTCCAAAAGCACATCCGCCGAACCGGAAAGATCCGGAATCAGACGGTGCTCGACAGTATCAAACGAAATGCGCACGGGCACGTTGCGGATGAAGAAATTTTGCCGCATTCCGCCCGCCGCAATCGCGCCGATGCTGTATATGTGCCCCTTCAAAACCAGTCCGTTAAAAGCATCCAACCGCATCTCCGCGGTCTGGTTCAACCGGAACCGGTCGCTCTCCGCCTGGTTGATCTTCGCTTCCAGCATCATGCTCGCCGGATTGACCACCTTCATGAACGGCTGTCCGGTCATCACTTGATCGCCAGGTTCCATCTGCCTCATCGTACTGCCGCCCCAAATCGATTGATAAACCACTAATCCATCAATCGGCGAGTGAATCGAAAAGCGCGCAAGGTCGTTCGCGTGACGGTCCAAATGTCGTTGGTGGCGTGCCAGCGTTATTTCGAGGATCCGGATCTCCGCCGCTTGCCGCTTGCGAGTGTTCTCTACGTCGGACTGTAACTGCTTATGCCGGGCCTCCGCTTCCTCGGAGTTCAACTGCAGTAACATCCGCTCGATTTCGGTCCGCACTTCCGCCGCCTTGGCGTCCAACCGGGCCTTGTCTAGGTCCGATTTCGCAATCGCCAGCGTCAACTGCATGTTCTTCCAGTCGATCTCCAACTCCGCCCGGCGTTTCCGCACGTCGGCTTCCGCCGATTCGACCGTATCTTTTACATCGTCAATGTGATCCTGCAGCGACTGGCCATCAATCGTGGCGATCAAGTCGCCCTTCTTGACGAGCGCTCCCGAAGGAGCCAGCTTCAAAAGCACCATCGGCCGGTTGCCCTCAGGACCTTGCACCTTTGGCGCTGTCACATTGGCGTATTCACGGGCTGCCGAAGCGCCGCTGAGGCGCGCTCGCACTTCCAGTTTCCCCTGCGTCGATTTCACGACCGGAATCGACGCAATCGTCGCCTGCGCGCTCTTCTCCGCAATCGACCGCTTATAGCCAAATTCATACCCAGCCCACGCTCCGCCGGCGATGATCGCCGCGATGACCCAGCCCTTCCAGCCGCCGCTGCGTTTCGGGGTTGGCGGCACCGCCACCGGAGACAATTTTTCCGGGCGTTCGACCGGTGTTGGAGCTGGATTCGTAAATGCCGACATGAAAAGCCTCGCGAAGAGAGAGTCTACGCCTTGTTTGCATAGGCGCACCGGAGCGGGGGAAGGTTACGCAATCAGTATAAGGGTAGTTTGTGCGTTCGGTGGGAGTGGATGCATAAAGATTTGTCGCCCGACGCCCGATGTATTCAGTGGAGCCGTGCCCGACGCGCATGAGGCGGTCGCGCGGCCAAAGGCGCAAAATGCAAAGTAAACTGTTGAGCCATCATCCGCGAAGGATCGCGAGCCTTCTGCTGATTCTCGCTGCCGTGCCATCGCTGGCCCCGGCGTCGGACTCCTCCGGTATTCGGCTATCTGCCCCTCCCTCCGCGCCAACATAGCTGAGACACTATCCCCGGTCTTAATTACTGAGCAGGGCGAGAATGGAAATCAGAATGAATACGAATCAGAAGCAAAACGGATTTGCCTCCGCCAATGCCGGGCCATTCGGACGCCAGTTCGTCGGCCCCGGCGCGCCCCAATCCGGAGGTCGTAGCCGACGCGAGGCGACGTACTTTCTCATTGGACTACAAACTTCGAATTCTTAAGGAAGCCGAAGCCGTCAAGGCCATCGGCGGGATCGCCGCACTACTGCGGCGCGAAGGGTTCTATTCGTCGCACTTGACGACCTGGCGCCAGGAGCGCGAGGCCGGTATGCGGCAAGCGCTCACTCCCAAGTCCCGCGGCCCGAAAAGGAAACCCAGCACCCACCAGCAGGAACTCCAGCAACTGCGCCGCGAAATCCTGCGCCTGAGCGACGCACTGGCACGGGCGGAGATGATTATTGATGTCCAAAAAGTAACTACTCAGGTACGCACACCGGTCGGGTTGCGTCCTGAGGGAAATCGGCGGCTGGGTTTGGCGTTACCGGCTTTCTGAAGGCTGCGGGGGAACGAAGGGGTTGCCCAGGAAAACGCGGTGCAACGCGTCCAGGGCGTTGAGTCCGTTCTTGCGCGCCGTGGAGACGTAGGCACGGATACGGCAGAAGTCCACAAGGGCGTCGAAGCTGCGGAAGGTGCAGGAGATCTTCTGCCGCAGCTTCATCATCCGCAGATCCCGCTCGGAGAGGTTGTTGTCGAACGGGACCGCGAAGTCGCGCATGAAGGCGAGGATGCCCTCGGAGTAGCCCCGGAACCGGTCGAGGAGGTTACGGGCTTTGCTCTGTTTGCCGGTAACTGTTCACCCCCTTGATTTTGCGGTTCCCGGCGGCTGCTTCCGGTCGAATTGTCTGGACAAATCCCACGGAATCGTTTAACGTATGGTGGATGACTGCGAGATCCGCTCAGGGCGCAAGCAACAAACCGGAAGCAGGCAGTGGG
>CAMDKT010000447.1 GCA_945900935.1 Candidatus Sulfopaludibacter sp. SbA3
CTCGCCGAGTTCCTCCCAGCCTCAATCGTTGTGCCGATGCGCCGTCTGCGGTCGGCAGAGTTCATGGATTGATCCCTTCCCGGTCGTCCCGCACCGATACCGGTCGGCGGGGCGTTCAAAAAAATACGTTTTTAGATGATCGCTAACACGGCAGGCAAGCCGCCGGTGACCATCGACTCGTCATGACCCATGATCCCGCCCCGAATTCGCGGCCGATCGGCTTGGCTCGCCCAGTGCCAAACCACACTTGTCTGTCGAATGTCGCCACTGGCCGCCGAAGCCGCCCAATTCGCCACAATATACGTTCCCATAGAGGCCGAAACCTCCGGAACTCTGTACTTTTTGCAACGACCCTCCTCACCCGCTGGCCGACTTCCTCGCTTCGGTCGCCAGAACGTAAACATTCAATACCCATAGTTCGCAGTGCACGGTAGCGGTTCAGTCCAATCCGTTTTTAGCTCACCGCCTCGGCGCACAGCGATCGCCCGCACCCGGCTTCCGTCCGCCGCGCCGCCGAGCTAAAAACGCTCTGCATAATGCCGAGCTCGGCTTTAGGTTCCAATTCCACCGGTGCCCCAACAGTTTGCGCAACACTTGCCAGCCATCGCCGGTGATCTCCGCCAGCGGAGTAAGCTCGCCGCCGAACTCGACATAGCTGAGCCCCTCATCGGGCCGTGTGTCCGGACCATTGTTGGCCTTCACGTTGGACGCCAGCCAGCGTTCATTGAACGCGCCGCGATGCGGGCCAAAGGCTAACAGATCGTTCGGATGAAGCCGCAGCCGGCCCCCTGCGCGGATATGCGCTCGCGGCACCCAGTTGGGCGCAAGGCGCAGAACGCCGCGGCCCTGATCGAGAGCCGAGCGGAAGAATGCGGCCGAGTTTATTTCTGCGCGGTTGCCGCCGATCCGTTCTTTGTGTTCTGACTGATCGCCGCTCTCGGCTTGATGCGCACCAAAATCGGCTCCGGCGCAACGAAGGTGTTCTGTTGCGGGCTCCGCGTCTCCACGCGGCCGCCGACTACGATGTACTGCTCGCCCGGCTCGGCTTGCGGCGTCGCCGCGATCTCAAAGGTGCGCTCAGTCTCGTTCTCGTTGAGCAATACGCCGTTCAACCCGATGCTCGGCAGCAACGTGCGCGGCGGCATATTGAGCACTTCGACCGGAACGCGCCCGCCGAAGCCGTTGTTGCGCGCGATCTTCACGCTCACCGTGCCCATGCCACCGGGCTCAATCTCGACGACTTTCGTCGACGTTGTCATCGTCACATCGGCCTTCGGCGCAAGCGCGAGCAGTTGCAGCGCATCGCCGGTATTCGCATCGCGGACAAACGCGCCCGCGCGGCCTTTTGCCACCAGCGGGACACCGCTGGCGAGCTTGGCATCGGCGCTTGCGCTCAACACCAGCACGGCGCTGTTCTGCCCGGGCCGGATAATCGCCTTGGTCGCGGAAAAGCCCGCGGGCAAATTCTCAAGCGAAACTTCGATTGGGCCATCGAAGCCGTCGGTGCGAATCGCCGTCGCGGTCAGCGGAATCGAGCCGCCGCGAGGGACGTTTGGATTCTTCGGCGCAATCGCGAGTTGGAAGTCATGACGCGGCTCGCGAATCGTCAAGCGATACGCTAGGTTGCCTGTGCGCTGATCCTGCACGTCGCGCAACCGCACATGGTACTCGCCATCGGCCGGCGCGGTGAATCGCAGGTAACTGTCCTTGCCCCAACCGGGTCCACCGTCGTCGTTCTGCGCATACAGGCGCGTCAGCGGGAGTCCGTTCGGCGCGGGCTTCGCACCGGCGGGAAGTAGCTGCACTTTGTAGATTGGCTTGTCGATCGCGACGGCCTCGCTCGAAGTGTTAAAGAGAGCCAGGCGCTGGCCCATGACGCTCTCGAAGCGAGTGTCGTCGTCCGGTCCTTTGGGCAGCGCGGCCACTTGCACCACTTCGTGTCCCAGCAGCATGTAGTCGCCGGCGTTGATGTTGGTCCAGTGACTGATACGGACACCGGCCTGCGCCGAGTCGTGATCCCGCAGAACGGTAAACGTTTCGACCACCGGCCTCACAACCATCTGCTCGATCGACTTACCGTTCGCGTCGAGAACCTCGACGAACGAGTCGAGATCGGACCCGAGCCGCTTCGCGTTCACATCGAGCACCAGGTGCTGGCCCTTGCGCGCGCTGAACTTGTACCAGTGCTCTTGCGCGCCGTCGTTCAACGAGGCGTTGATCGTCACCGGCGCGGCGACAGTCTGCGCGCCGGTTATCTTCCGGGCGCCCGTTCCGCGCACCTCCGGCTCTTCGCCGATCGCGAGCTTCACGCGGTTGAACGCCGCGCCATCGGAACCCTCCGGCCGCAACAACACGGCGTTCGGATCTTCCTTCGAAGCGACGCCTTTAACGGTGACCTTCGACGCGCCGAGATGCGCGCCTTGCAGTTCGATCTCGGCCTGCTTGCCGCGCTGTACGCCGAGCGGAAACGCGCTCGATACTACGGCAAACTCACCGGCCTTGATGCGATAGGTGTGCGATGCGCGGCCCGATTTTTCAAAGTCGGTGACGCGGACATAGTAGACGCCGGGCTTGGCGAAGTTGTGTGTGAAAAGCGCCGCATCGCGTCCGCCATCGGCGCCGTACTCTTTGATGACACTGCCCTCGTCATCGAGGATTGCGAACAGCGGTTGCAGCGTCGAACCTGCCATCGCGCCGCCGTCATCAAATACCAGCGTCGCCGCCAACTTGAGCGTGAGCTTGAAGTGATCGGCATCACCCGCGCGCGTGATCGCGCCGGTGAGGATGGCGGGCAGGTGGACTTCGATGGCGTTGTCGATCGCGTCGTTGGGTTCCTTGTCGGTGCTCTCGCCATAGTGAGGCTCGATCAGCAGCGTACCTTCGGGGCTCGTGCCGAGCGGCGTCTCCACGCGGAACGTCACCGGGCCAATGGGCGCTTCGGGATCGACGTCGAGTTCGACGGTGACCTGATTGCGCGGCGGTAGCGGACCGAGATCAACGGTCGATACGGTGCCGTTCGATCCGAGACGAACCTCGGCCATATCGGGCAGCTCTTTGATGCGCAGAATGCGGCCTTTGACGGTCGGATCCGAAAAGACAATGCGCGTCGCGCCCGCGAGGTTGAAGCCTTCGACGTTAAGCTCGACGGTGGTGCCGCGCGAGATGCCGCGTTGCGAGATGTCGCGGATGTTCGGCGGTGTGATTCGAGTGCCGGTCGGGTGACCGGTCTTCTGCGCGAAGAGACTAGCGGTTAACAGTACGGGAAGCAGCAGGCGCATTGCGTATCGACTCCATTTCGTAGAACTCGAGCGAGCCATCCAACCGCGCGGCGGCAAGACGGCGGCCATCGGCCGAGAAGGCAAGGCCGAGGACCCATTCGGATTGATTGGGGAGCACACCGGCTTCGGACAGATCGGCCGTGCGGAACAGTTTAATGGTGCGATCGGCCGAAGCCGACGCGAGCAGCGAACCATCGGGCGAGAACGCGAGGCGGAGAATTGCATCCTCGTGCGCGATGAGCGAGTTCTGCAACTCGCCGCTCTTATCGCCGACGGTCCATAGGCGAATCGTCTTATCGCCGCCCGCCGCGGCAACGGTCTTGCCGTCGGGCGAAACCGCGATGCCGTTGACGCCGTCGGTCGATTCGGAGAAGGTGTAGAGGCGCTCGCCGGTTTGCGGGTTCCAGATCTTGACGGTGCGATCGGCCGCGGCCGAAATCAGCTTGCCGTCGGCGGTGAACGAGAGAGCGTAGACCGCGTCGATGTGGTCCTTCATCAGACGGATCTGTTTGCCGGTGGCCGCGTCCCACAGGTAGATCATCTTGTCGTAGCTCGCGGTGGCGACCGACTTGCCGTCCGGCGAAAACGCGACCGCATAGATGCAGTCAGAGTGGCCGTCGATCGTTGCTTCAACCTGCTTGGTGGCGAGGTTCCAGATCTTGACCTCGCCCTTCTGCGAAGGCAGTCCACCGGCGGCGGCGAGGCGTTGTCCATCGGGCGAGATCGCAACCGCGCGGACCACTTCAGCATGGCCGTCGAGCGCGCCGGTCTGCTTGCCGTTGGTATCGAAGAGCCGCACTCGCTTATGACCGCCAGCAGCGATGATGTTGCCTTTCCACGCCAGTGCATAGTTGGCCGGCTTGACGGGTACGCGTGGTTTGATGTCGGGCCGGACCGCGCTCGAAGGCCGCACGGTCGGATTGGCCTCGGGCTTTGCGCCGTTGGCGATCCACTTGCGAACGACTTCGATCTCGCCCGCGGCGAGCTTGCGGCCATCCATCGGCATCGCCGGTTTCATCTCGCCGGTGAGGACCAACAGCAGCCGCGACTCTTGCGGCTTGCCGGGCACAATGATCCGCCCTTGATTGCCGCCGCGCATCAGGCCCTCATGCGTCTCGACATCGAGTGTGCCCATCTTCACCGTTGCCGCGTGGCAGCCGTAGCAATACTGCTTGAAGATGGGCTGCAGGTCCTTCTCGAAGCTCTGCGCGCCGAGGGTGATCGAAGCTAAAAGCAGGAGTCGCATCAGTAGTTGAACAGGAACTCCTTCGATGTAAGCAGCGACCACACAAGATCTTCGACCGCCTCTTTGCGTGCGGTCGACTGCGCTTCGCGCGTGGGTTTCGCATCTCGCACTTTGCGGAGCATGTCGCCGATTTTCTTCAGTTCGCTCTCTTTCGGATAGCGGGCAAAGGCGCTCAGGTAGAGCTGATCGAGCATCTTCTTGTCCGAGAGCCCGAGCTTCAGCATCAGCGCGACGACGCCATCGGCGGCGCTGAGTTTCTTGTTGAGCGTGTCGCCGTTGATGACGTGCAGCGCCTGCGTGATCGAGGGATCGCTTGACCGTTCGCCCGCGTCGCAGAGCACGCGCTCCGGTCTGCCGAACGCCGCGAGGAACTGCGACTGCACGCGGACGTCGGGCAACTGCATGGCGCGCGTTCCGGCCGGAAAGCCCTCGAAGTTTGTCGGCACGCCGCTCACCTGGCTCATCGCATCGAGCAGCACTTCGGCCGGCAGGCGCTTGACGATGTAGCGCGAGTAGAAGATCTCGTCGCGCTGGTTGGTCGCGTTTGATTCGCTCGACAGCTGATAAACAGCCGAGTTCATGATGGTGCGGATCAGGTGTTTGATGTCGTACTTGTTCTTGACGAAGTCGTTGGCGACGGCGCTGAAGAGCTCTTCGTTCGACGCGGGATTGGTGGCGCGAACGTCGTCAATCGGATTCACCAATCCGCGGCCCATGAGGTTGCCCCAGACGCGGTTTGCGATGTTGCGCGTGAAGTAGGGGTTGTCTTTCGTCAGCCAGTCGGCGAAGTGCGCGCGGCGGTCG
>CAMDKT010000448.1 GCA_945900935.1 Candidatus Sulfopaludibacter sp. SbA3
ATCCCGATGAATGCAGCCGCGTCATCAACGCCGCCCCATTGGCCGATCCGTACATCTACGCCGTTCGATTCGCCGCTGAACTCAAAACCTAAATCGCGCCGCAATCCCTCGCCCGATTCAAAAATGTCCGCAGCCCGCGCACCGTGGAAGCATCGTCAAATTGGCGTTGCATAACCACGGCCTGTCGCTCCCCGGCGTCATAGTTCGCCAGCCGCGCCTGCATCTCCGCCGCATGCAGCCCGTAGAACTGATACAGCGTCGCGTACCGCGTCACCAGTTGCGCCGGATGCAGATCCCAACCCTGATAGAATCCCTCCGACAACGAAAGCAGGATCTCATCCCGATGCTGCCGCCAGGCCGCTATCACCGGTTCCCGCGCGTCCCCAATCGGCAGAATTTTCGTAGGCCCATCCACCACGTCCACATCGGTCCCCGCGAACGCCATCAACATCTGCATCCGCGCCGATGTACACCCCGCGTGGTGCAGCCGTTGGAACGGCGCCGAGACGCCCAGCGACGCCAGCAAATCATACGGCCCCAAATGGACGCTCAGCAGCTTGCCGCCGGCCGCGTCCAACATCTCACGAAGCCTGCTCAGGATCGGCGGCGTCTCCACCAGCGCCTCAATCCAAGCTCGCCCCCGAAGTTCCACCGCTAACTGCGCCACTTCTTCCGGCCGCTTCACCTTCGGCAGCGTCACGCGAAATTGGGCAGGCAAGCGGTAGGAGACCGTTTGCAAAAACAGCCGCAGCGTCCGCAGAGACCGCTCCCGAGTCGCGCCATGCAGCGGACGAATCCGAATTCCGGTAAAAGCCGGCAGCGTCCCAGCCTCCGCGCCGTCGCGAACCGCTTTCGCCGCCGCAATCGCGTGCCGGTCTTCCTCCTCATCGTCGTGGACGCCGTAGCCATCCTCAAAGTCGATCCGGTAATCCTCCACCGGCTCTCGCGTCAACTTCTCCCGGACGCGCGCCAACACCGCTTCGGAACAGTCCAACTCCACTGCCGATGGCACCCAGCGGTCCATCGCCGCTAACGCCAATCCGCCTAATTTCCGTGAAATATCGGCCTTGAAAAGATGTGCCCCGCCATACATTACATGCACCGGCTGTCGACGTGTCATCCTCGCACCACCGGCAGCGGATACTGCAAAGACTCGCGCAGCCACTCGCCGTTCGATCGCACCGCGTCGCGCAGCGTCCCCACCAGGCTCTCCCGGCGCTCATACAGCCGGTACCCGGCGCGGGAACGCAAATAGCCCCGCGCCTCCGGGTGACGCTCGAAGAGCGCGTCGCCAATCTCTTCATGCAACCGCTCAAACTTCGCGCGCCTGTCCAGCAGCGCCTTAATCAGAAACGGGAGCACCATCGAATAGTCGCCCTGCATGCTCTCGGTGGACTGTAGGTAGGTGTCCCGGTCCACCTTGCCCCACGTCACCGCCTCCGCCGGAGGACACGAACTTAACGACCCATCCGTCACCGGCGCCGACGTGATCTGCACATCGAACTCATAGCCGCGCACATTCGGCAGCCCCAGCACTTGGCCCAGCGCGGGTTCCGGCTGCAAATTATAATTCTTCGGCACACCGCCGCCCAGCATAAACGTCGCCAGCGCCTTTGAATCGCTCTCAAACAGGCCCCAGTGATGATACGCGCACGCCTCGAATACTTCGGCGTGAATGTCTAAATCAAACGAATAGGAAGGCAGCAATCCCGCTTCGCGCATGGCCCACAGCTTCATCGAATTCAGAAAGACGCTCCCATCGCCGGGCGCGCCCACGAACACCGGAATCGCCATATTCCAGCAGGTTGCCAGCAGGCCTGTTTCCACGCCGCTCGCCGCCTCCTGATCCGCGTACCACTTGCCCAGCAAGTTCCGCAGCTCCGTTCCCGTCATCTTTTTCTGGAACTCCGGAAGCTGCAACATCGCCGTCAGAAATCGGTCCTGGTCCAGCAGCACGTCCTCATTGAAAGCCATATCGGTGACGCGAATGGTCCGCTCATCACGCAGCGCGCCGTCATCGCCAAAAATCGGCACTTCGAATACCGGGTCGCGGTGCCCGGTCAGGCTCCGGTGCCCGTCGTGATAGCAAACCGCGTCAGTCGTTGAAAGGTATGCCACCCACCCTGTTTCCAACAGCGGCAGCAGCCACGTCTGATGTTGACCGGACACAGTCACCGGCCCCGCAATCGCCAGCGTCAGCGGGCAGCCCATGCCGATCGCCCGGTCCAGAATCGTATAAATACGCCGCAAATACGCGCCGCCAAAGGCAGGCAGGCAATGCCGGAATAGTTCATCGAGCGACGTGACTTCGTCAACGCGCTTCACCCGCACCGTTTGCCGGTGCTCGTTATCGCAGGAATTCATTTCTACTCTATGATGACTCACTGGGGGCGCCAGGCTTGCGCTTCCGGTTTCTCACGGTCGAGATACGGAATGCCCTTCTCCATCCAGCCGGGCCTTGCTTTGTCCTGCAAAAAGTGGCCGAAGAAATCGAACAGCCGAATGGCATAGTCGCGCTGATTCGCCCGTTTCCGCAGCCCGTGCGGCTCGCCGTTGTAGTTGAAAAAATAAACTTCCTTTTCCAGCCGCCGCAGCGCCAGGAAGAATTCGATGCCCTGCGTGAACGGCACCGCGTCGTCGCGGTCATTATGCAGCATCAGCAGCGGCGTCTTCACCTGGTCGGCGCGAAATAATGGCGAATTATCCAGGTAGCGCATCGGGTACTCCCACAGGCTGCCGCCAATGCGGCTCTGCCCGCGCTCGTACTGGAACTGCCGCGGCACGCCGGCGCCGTAGCGGATTCCATCGTAGGCCGACGTCATGTTCGCCACCAGCGCGCCCGGCGCGGCCGCCGCAAAGCGGTTCGTCCGCGTCACCATGTAGGCGATCTGATATCCGCCCCAACTGTGCCCTTGAATTCCGATTCGCTTCTCATCCACAACGCCCATATCCACCACTCTCTGCACCGCCGATATCACGCACTTCAACGCGCTCTCGCCGGGATAGCCGGGCGTGTAGACAATGTCGGGAAACAGCACCAGGTACCCGTTGCTCGCATAAAGCGTTGCGTTCACGCGATGAGACGGGGACGGGTCCACGAACGTATGCAGCCCGTCGGAAAGGCGCTCGTAAATGTACACCAGCAGCGGATACTTTTTCGACGCGTCGAAGTTCTCGGGTTTGTATAGAATCCCTCCCAGCGGCACGCCGTCGGTATTCTTAAACGCTACTAATTCCGCCGTCCCCCAATGCAAATCTTTCTTCTGCGGATTCGCGTCGCTCACTTTCCGCATCCGTGCGAACGTTGAATCGGTTACCAATAGATCCGGGAACTCATCGAACCGCGACGCTGTCAGCACCGTCACATCCGCTTGTTTAGCCATCAATGGCGCTCCGAACTTCTTTGCCGCCATCGTCAATCGCATCGGCTCCGCCGCGCCTTCCAGCGAGTCCCGATAGAACCCCGTTTCCTTCGTCGCTTCCCTGTGCGCCGTCAGCAACAACGGCTGCGCGCCGTCAATGCCGCGATCACGCGGATCCACGCGCGGCCGCGTCACGCGGAATGTCGTCAACTCACGACGCCCCAACCCCTCGGTCACGTTCTTCGTCTCGCTGCCGTCTGGCCTCAAAGCCCACACGTCGTAGCGGTCGTAAACCAGAAACCAGGCGCCGTCCTTCGTCCAACCCGCCGATCCATACCCGCCCGCGCCGCCTGGCATATCCGCCAATTCATCGGCGAACGAGACAGGTATCGCGGCCGTCAAATTCGCGGTCTTCCCCGTCCTGGCATCCAGCCCCCACCACGCTTTCTGATCGTAGTAAGCCGCCCATTTTCCGTCCGGCGCGAGCGACGGCGCCGCCATCGTTTTCTTCACCGCCACACGCCGCTCGCCCGTTCGCGGATCGATCACCCATATGTCCCGGTAGCGCGCATCGAAATCCGCCAATCGACCATACTCCCGGTCTCCAAAACCAACGGCCGTTGTCCCGTCGTCACTCACCGTCGCTTCGGTAATCTCGGCGTCTCCCAGCATCACCAGTTTGTTCTCCGACAAATGAAAAATGGCGGGCGCGCTTCCTTCCCGCTCCGCAACCGCCCGCGCCTTCTGCACCGTCTGAATTCGTTCGTCCTTCCAATGCCACAGCTCAAACACGGCCTTGTCGTCATCAACGGCCGCCGCTTTCGTCTCTCGTCCGCGCACCGGGACTCCAAACACCAGCGCTCCCCCATTTTTTGTAAAAGCAAACGTCCTGCGGTCACTGACCGGCGCCTTCACCCATTCCACCGCGGTGTCCGCGCCGCGCCGCCATCCATACGCAGATCCATCGGCCAAAAACGCCAACTGCTTCCCATCGGCGTCAAACGTCAATTTTGCGTACTTCGCCTTTCCGCTCTTCAATACCGTCCGCGCGCCATCCGCCACCGCAATGGCAAAAACCTCCTCCGCCCCCGCCGCCGCCAACGTCGCGCCATCGCGGCTCAACGCATAGTCCGTAATCCCTTCATACGTCCGCGAGGCCGCGCCATCCAATGGCCGCAGCCCCAGCCGTTTGCCGGCGTTGTCCTCCAAATAGGCCACCACCGCCGCGCCCGTCTCGGCCACCGTGAAGCTCTTCACATTCTCGATTCGCGTCACCACTCCCGTCGCCAACGCCAGAATGGCCAGCCCGCCCTTCGGCGTCTTCGTCCCTTTCGGCGCGAACGTCTGGGTCACCACGAATCTCCCATCACCCGAAAACACAATGCGCGGTCCGCGTGGCGGCGGCGGCCCGATTTCTTCCTCTCCCTCCGCCTCCGGCCGCGCGGGCTGCATTCCCGCCGGAATCCGAATCTCCCGGCCTGTCGCCAATTCACGGGCAATCACTTCCCCGTCCCCTACTTGCGGCAGCAGCGCGTAGGCCAGCCACTTGCCGTCGGCGGAAAGCGTCTGGCCGGTAATGGCCTTCCAGGAATCGTAATCGGCGAATGTAACCGGCCGTTTCGCCTGCCCTGTCACCGCCAGGCACATCAGCACCATCAATGAAATTGCGCGCATAGCCCTACAATATAACCAACTATGACGTGCCGGCCGGCTCGCTGGAGCGAACAAAGCGCCGAGAGCATCGACAACGGCTGCGGGCGGGTTTCAATCGCCGTGCGGACGCGGGCCCGTCGGAGGAGGGGGGCTTGGACGAATTCGTGGAGTCTTTTTTGCGACCGGCGAGTTGGCGCTCCAGATCGGCGATCTGCCTGTCTCGATCAGCGATCTGCTTTCCCGACTCGTCTACCTTTTCCCGCAACTGTTCGATCTCTTTGCGAAGGCGTTCGTTCTCTCGCCGCA
>CAMDKT010000449.1 GCA_945900935.1 Candidatus Sulfopaludibacter sp. SbA3
TGATGCACCCGTTCATTGGGATTTGCGCCCTCGCGATACTCCTTGCCATCGGCCGTATAGAAGAGCAATTGCGCCACGACGAATGGATCCGGCAGCCCTAGATTCGCGGTGAAGAGACGCGGCTCTTTGCCTTTGTACTCGATGCGGAACCAGTCCAGGCCGCTCGTTCCCACATCGCCGTTATCGAAGTACTCCGCATCATCCGCGCCGCCCGTGACGTGCAGATTCTCATCATTGCCAGACGCGCCGATCTCGATCGGCTGCGCCTCGGCAATCGAGTCGTTCGGCTCAGCTTCAATGATCATCCCGCGCGCCGATTTGCCTGGATCGATCGGCTTGATCCAAGCCCGCAGCTTCACTGATTTCCCCGCCGGCCACGGCGTCTTCACCGGAAACGGCGTGATCTTTTCAATCGTTCCGGTCTCGCGCCAGCGCGGCTTGTTGAACGCGGCGTCTTCGTTCTCCACCTTCGTCAATTGCAGCGAATACAGACCCGCCTTCGGCGCTCGATAAACGATGAAAAAGTCCGGATCGAACGCGTGCAGCACCTTGCGATACTTCCCCCATTCCACCGCAATCCGGCCATTCGGCGGCAACTCCGAAGGCGACGGCAGCCCCGCGTACACTTCCACCAACTGTCCCGCCTTGAGCTGCATCGTCTGGGAGTGCGCCCCCGAAAACGTAACCGTCTGCCCGAAGGCGGCCGCGGCGGCAAATACAAAAAGAAATCGCATGTTCCTTCGAGAATCGTATCAAATGGAGTCAACGTTTCGGCACATTTGAACGTATACAGTGTTGACAGTGGAAATGAGCGTCTCTCAAATCACAATTCGGCTCCCGGAGGTGCGGATGGAAGACCGCGGTCTCATCGCACGCGCCAAGGCCGGGGACGAGCAGGCGTTCGAAGAGTTAATGCGGCAGTTTGAACGGCCGATTCTCGGGCTTTGCACGCGGCTGCTTGGCGCAGGCGGCGAGGCGGAGGAGGCGGCGCAGGATGTGTTTTTTCGGTTCTATCAAAAGCTCGGTCAATTCGACGAAGAGCGGGCCGTGGAGCCGTGGCTGTTCCGCATAGCGTGGAACGCGTGCCGGGATCGTTTGCGAAAGCGCAGGCCGCTGGTCGAGTTGACTGACAATGTGGCCACCGTAGCCGCGCAGGGGTTCCTTATTGCCGAATTGCGAGACGCCATAGAGCGCCTGCCAGAGAAAGAACGCGCAGCCCTGTTGCTCCGTGAAGTGGAAGGACTGGAGACGGAAGAAGTAGCTCAGCGAATGGGAAGTTCCGCCGTCACCGTTCGCTCACAAATATCAAGAGCCCGAGCCCGCCTTCGCCAATGGTTGGGAGGAATCAAATGAACGAATGGCTGAACAGTCCCGTCTCACCCGACACGTCCCGTCGTGTCCATATCGGGGTTATGAAGCGAATCCGTCAACGTCGCCAAGCACGCCGCGGCGCTGGAGTCCTCACGCTGTTAGCCGCGTTGACGTTCACCTTCTGGCCCGCCAGGCCAGCGCTCGAAACACTCACGCTTTCGCCGCCCCCGCCGCCCAACGCCCCCGCTTGGGTACCAGTGCCGACGAAACCGCCCACCATTATGGCGCAGGCAAAATCCCGCCCCGCCGAACGAATCACAATCTACACCGACGATCCCGATGTTGTTATCGTCCTCGTCGCCGATGGAGGAGAATGATGAAACGATTACTAATAACTTTGCTCTGCTCCGCCGCGCTCTTCGCCCAGGAACAGGTTTCCCGTGTCGTGCAACTCCGCCACATCCCTCCTGGTAGCGTGCAGGTTGTACTCTCTGTTCTTTCGGCGGGAAAGGTCATTGTCCAATCCGACCCGAACGCGAAGTATGTCGCGATGCATGGTCCGCTTGAACTCGTCGACGCCATGGAGGCAGCGATCAAGAAACTCGACGTTCCAGCCCCCGCAGCAAAGAACATCGAACTCACCTTCCACATGCTCCTGGCCTCTCCACAGGGTGATTCCCCCGCCGTGTCCCCAGAATTGGTGGGCGTCGTCCAGCAACTTCGAAACGTCTTCGGACTGAAGTCCGTTCGCGTGCTTGAGACTGCGGTTCTGCGAGGCAGGGATGGGAATGGCGGGCAAACGAATGGCATCCTGTCTCCGCCAACGAAGGTCGATGCCCACGCCATCTATGAGCTACGCTACTCGAGAATGCAAGGTTCAGTTGGCGACAAGGGACCAAACATTCGCATCGACAATCTTCGCTTCTCGGCGAAACTACCCGTCGCAAATGCCGCGGGAGGAATTCAATACTCCGAAGCCAGCATGACCACCGACGTTGACATCCGCGAAGGCCAAAAAGTCGTAGTCGGCAAAACCAGCATCGACAGCGCCTCCCAATCCATTTTCCTCGTCGTAACCGCCAAAGTCGTCGACTAAGAAGAATACTTCGCGCAAACCTTCCGCAAATTAACCAAGTGGCCGGGAATCGCCGTCATCGCATTCTCGGCCGCTTCATATTCCAGCGCCAAATACCCGCGATATTTATTGGCGACCAGTATCTTAGAAACCCGGTCCCAATCGGAAACGCCCTTCTTCCCGTCCTCGGTAATATCCACCTTCACCTGCACATTCACCGCGTGCGGCGCGATCATCTCAATCTGCTGATAAATCTTCGTCTTGAAGTTCCCCGTATCCAGATTGATCCCCACCCACGGCGAATTCACGCGCTTCACAATATCGACAATCGTCTCGGCTTTATCGGTGACCCCACCATGATTCTCAAGACCCAAAATGACGCCTTTCGACCCCGCATACTCCGCCGCGCGGCCCAACAACTGAACCACCCACCCGGCCGCCTCCTCCGCATTCGAATCCTTAGGGACCGCGCCCCCGAACACGCGAATATGCCCCGCGCCCAACTTCGCCGCCACGTCCACCCACTTCCGCGCTTCGGCCAATTCCTTATCCGCCTCCGCCCCCGGCCGCTTGCACATATCCGTTCGAATCGAGATCGAATAAATCTCCACACCCAAATTAAACGCCAACTTCTTCAACCCATACAAAAACTTGTCCTCGGTCGACGGGAACCAATACACCGTCAAATCCACGCCATCCAGTTTGTGCTCCGCCGCGTAACGGATGATGTCTTCATACGACATCTTCTTGCTCGCCAAATCCGTCCGGAACGAATAAGCGCAAAGCGCCGGCCGCAAGCGCGGACCGGGATCACCGGCCAAAAGCGTCGAAGCGGGCAGCAGGGAGAGAAAGTGACGGCGTTGCATAGATGCCGTCATCATACATCACCCAAACCGTGCCAAGATATCTAAAAGCCCATGCCGTCCGCCTGGAACCGCGGTCTCATCTGCCGGGCGTAGGAGTCAACTGGCGCGCGTCGGCAAGCTTCGCATAGAGTGCCGGATTATTTTGCCGCGCCTGCTGACGCATGGTCTCAAACTCCTGTCGCGCTTCGCACAGGTAACGATCCACGGTTTCCCGGTCCGCCATATAAAGGGCAAGGGCTCCGAAGATCTGCTCAAGCCTCAAGGCAGGAAAGGATTCAGCGATTCCCTCAGGGGATTCTCCTCTAAGAAATGCATAAACCAATGAGTCTAGAGAAACGCGGGCGTCTTTGACAAAGTACCCGCCGTCACGCCGTTCAATGTATTCCTTGCCCATAGTCGAACCCGCTTCGAGTATACCCCCGGCGCGCACACATCCCGGTGCGGGTTCGTTAGCTGAAACGGCTCCGCCCCTCCGTGCCGCCGGTTGCCCCGCACTTCCCCGCCGCATTTTACAGCGCCAGCCCCAATTCGTGATACAACATAAAAAAGGCAATCTGTTTAGTGCATCGATCGCTGCTCCTCCGCGGCGCCCGCCAACTGCTTACGTTGCGCGGACCCGAGGGACCCCGCCGCGGCGCGGCGTGTCTCGATCTCGGCGTCATCAACGACGGCTCGATTCTCATTCACGACGGGCGCATCCTCTGCGTCGGCCCGGCCCGTCGCGTGGACAACCTCGCCGAAGCCCGCCACGCTGTCGTCCACGAAGTCCATGGTGCCGTCGTCATGCCCGCCTTTGTCGATGCCCGCGCCGCCATTCCCGATAACGCACACCTTTCCCGGCGCTTCTTCGACCTGGCCTTCGCTCACGGGTCCGCTGCCATCGGCGGCCACGCATCGTACGCCGTTCTTCGCACTCTTGACGCCGCCGTCGCAACCCTCGTTCCCATCTTCGATGTCGCCACCAAATTCGACGAAGCCCAAATCACCCGAGCCGTTCGCCGCAAACTCGCCCAGTTTCTCCGTATCGACCTCCTCACCCATTCCCGCGACGCGCTCCATTTCTTCCAATCGCACGATCTTCCCATTCGCGCCCATTCCGCCTCGCCGTCGAATCGCGATTGGATCGGGCTCGCCCTCGCTTACGGCGCATCCACGATCGATCTGGACGCGCCGCTCAACCGCCCCCAATCGGAGCTGCTGGCGGACTCCCCTGTCTGCGCGGTACTCACGCCGGCATCCGCCGCCGCAGCCCGCGGATTGATCGACGCCAACGCCGCCGTCGCCCTCGGCTCCGGTTTCGGCACCGCCGCCGCCGCCACTTGCAGCATGCAGGCCGCCGCTCTTTTCGCCGCCCGCGACGGCGGACTCCATCTTGCCGAAGCCATCACCCTTGCCACCATCAACGCCGCTCACGCGCTCGGCATCGCCGCCCATTGCGGTTCCCTGGAGACAGGCAAGAAGGCTGACATCCTTGTCCTCCATCTCTCCGATTACCGCGACCTCTCCAACTACACAGGCGTCAACGTCGTGTCGAAAATTTACCAGGCTGGTAGCCTAGTTGCATGAGCGGAAACGATCCCCTTGTCGAATGCGCCGCCAATTTTTCTGAAGGCCGCCGGCCCGACGTCGTCGCCGCCATCGTTCAATCCATCCGCGGCGTCGAGGGTGTCGCCGTGCTCGATATTGACAGTGACGCCGATCACAATCGCTCCGTCATCACTTTCGCCGGCTCTCCCGAAGACGTCGGAGAAGCCGCCGTGCGCTCCGTTGGCACCGCAGTCGAACTCATCGATTTGAACCAGCACGCCGGCGTCCATCCGCGCATCGGTGCCGCCGACGTTATTCCCTTCGTCCCCATTCGCAGTATTACGCTCATCGAATGCGGCTGGATCGCCCACAGCGTTGGCGCTGAAATCTGGAATCGCTTTCACGTCCCCGTCTATCTTTACGGCGAGGCCGCTGTCCGCCCTGAGCGCCGTCCGCTTCCCAACGTTCGCCACATCGGCTTTGAACGCCTTCGTGAAGCCGTCAAGACCGATATCCTCCGCTTCCCTGACTACGGCCAAG
>CAMDKT010000450.1 GCA_945900935.1 Candidatus Sulfopaludibacter sp. SbA3
GCGTTTCCAGAAGCGTTCGGCCGCGCCGCGGATCTGTTCCGGTTCATCGAGGAGGATAAGCGCATCCAACTGCAAGTCGAAGAGATTGGTTTCGCGGGGGTCTTGCAACACCCGAGCGAACTCCCAGCCGGCAGCGGGAAAGCCGGGGACGGCGTGTTCGGCCAGGGGCAGAATGGTCGCCGCATGGACCTTGAGGACGGAACGCTGCGTTTGCACGTCGAAACGGCGCATTTCCTCAATCGTGTCGCCGAAGAGTTCGATGCGAATGGGCTGCGCGCTTTCGGCGGGGAAGATGTCGATGATGCCGCCGCGGACGGAGAATTCGCCGATGCGTTCCACCGGTTCGCGCTGTTCGTAGCCGATGCGGCGCAGATGTTCGGAGAGGTCGTCCATGCCGATGTCTTCGGTGGTGCGAAGTTCCAGGGCGAGGTGGCGATATTGGGCGGCGAGGTAAGTCCGGGCGAGCGCGCTGCCGATGGGAGTGACTGTGATGGTCGCGCGGCGCGAGGCCAAACGCCAAAGGCCGACGGCGCGCTCGGCGCTGATTTCGCCGTGAGGGGATAGGGCTTGTGACGGGAGTACGTCGAGCGCGGGGATCATTTGGGGCGGTTGCATTTGCTGGCCGCCGGCGATGATTTCGAAGAATGTACGGATGGCTTCCAGAAGCAGTTCGGCTTCCTTGGCTCCGTCGGTGACGACGATTAACGGGCGGCCGGTGATTTTCCACAGCAGCACCGTGTAGAGGGCTTTGGCGGTGAGGGTGAGGCCGGAGAGCGATTGGTGCTTGTTGGAGCTAAGTCCGCGCACAATTTGTTGCAGCCCGTCGCCGGTTGCGAAGGATTGAAACAGATCGCGAACGGCCGGATGGGTCATCGAGAGAGGATCTCTTGTTCGATGTTGGTAGTGGAATGGCCGGGCTCGAGCGGGATGAGGACGACTTTGCCGCCGGCGCCTTCCACTTCTTCGCGGCCGGCCACAAAGTGCGACCAGTCGGCGCCTTTGACGAGGATGTCGGGCAGGATTTGGGCGATGAGTTCGCGCGGCGTGTCTTCGTCGAAAAAAGTAACGGCGTCAACGGCGTGGAGAGCGAGGGCGGCTTCGGCGCGTTGCTGTTCAGAAAGCAGCGGGCGGTGGGGGCCCTTGTAGCGGGCAACGCTCGAATCGGTGTTGAGCGCGAGGATGAGGATGTCGCCCATGGACCGGCACTGCTCGAGCAGGCGGACGTGGCCGGGGTGGAGCAAATCGTAGCAACCGTTCGTAAACACGACGGTTTTGTTTTCAAGTTTCCAGGCGGCGCGGGCGGCGGCCAAGTCGGGCCGGGAGTAGACGGCAGGCATTGATTTTATTGTCGCTCGATTCGCCTGTGAAAAGTCTGTGGAAAACCATCGCCAATCTGTGGAAAACTGGCACCAGGCACCAGTTTTCCACAGGCTAGATTTTGAGGAAGCGGGCGGTGCGCTCCCACATTTCGTCGATTACCTCGGTTAACTCATGGCCGGCGTCGAATTTTTCCAATGTCACGTTTGGGTGGGATGCTGCGTAGGCTTCGGAGATGGAAATCGGCACGGTGAGGTCGTTTGTGCCGTGGAACACGAGCGCTGGTTGTGTGAAATGCGGCACGGGTTCCCAAGTTTTTGCGTCGACGGCCAATTGCCAAGCGACTTTTCGGGGCGCGTTGTCGGCGTAATGAAAAACTTCCAGTTCTCCGGTTTCCTCCCAGGCCCGAAACTTTTCCTCGCCCAGCATTGCCGCCCAGCGATCTTGAAAGCCGAAGGCTGGCGCCAGGAGGACGAGTTTCTCCACTTCCGGGTGCCGGGAGGCATACAACGCGGCCAGATATCCGCCCATGCTGGAGCCCATCAGGACGACGGGTTCGCCGTTGGCTTCGCGGGAAAGGATGTCGAACTGGCCGGAAATCGTCAGATTAAAAAAAAATCCCGAATCGAGTCGCGGAACGGTCACGGCAACCCCGCTTTTTTCGAAATGAGCCCGAAAAACTTGGGCTTTTCGCGATTCCTGGCCGGACGCGAAGCCGTGAAGATAGATGATTCGCAAGCAGTATTTTCCTCATCTACCATTGTGCAGAGTTGCGGTGACGGCGCGGGTATGGCTAGGATAGGGAAGTTTGAAGGAGACAACTGAACAGGTATGTCCGTTGAAGCAAAAGTAAAGCAGATTATCGTCGAACAACTCGGCGTGGATGAGGCCCAGGTAGATAGCACGGCTGCTTTCGTCGACGATTTGGGCGCAGACTCGCTCGATCTGGTGGAACTGGTGATGGCATTCGAAGAAGCCTTCGACCTCAACATTCCCGACGAAGACTCCGAGAAGATTAAGACCGTCAAGGACGCCGTTGACTACATTGACGCCAAGGCCGCCAAGAAGACCTAGAGAAACGAAGGCCCGTCCGCTGCCGCAACAACACTCTCAAGCGGAGGGGGGATAGCATTGTCTGATACAAACCAACGAAGAGTCGTGGTAACCGGCATTGGACTTGTGTCCGGGCTCGGCATCGGCACGGAGAAGACCTGGGAAGGTCTCCGTGCGGGCCGGTCCGGCATAGGGCCGATAACCCTGTTCGACCCGAAAGAATTTGCCTGCCGATTTGCCGGCGAAGTGAAAGACTTCGATCCGGGGCGGTGGATTGAGAAGAAGGAAATCAAGAAGCTGGCGCGATTCATGATGTTCGGAATCGCGGCGTCGGATGAAGCGCTGGCAATGGCGGGATTGAAGATCGATGCGTCGAACGCCGAGGAGATCGGTGTTTTCATTGGCAGCGGCATCGGCGGTTTTGAAGTGATCGAGCGGGAGCACAGGAAATATCTCGAGGGCGGCCCCTCGAAGATCTCGCCGTTCTTCATTCCGGCAACGATCGTCAATCTGGCCAGCGGGCACATTTCCATCCGCACCGGAGCCAAGGGCCCGAACTCGGCGGTGGCGACGGCTTGCACCACTGGTTCGCACGCGATCGGCGATTCGTTCAAGATCATCCAGCGCGGCGACGCCGTGGCGATGATCTGCGGCGGCGCGGAAGCGGCGATTACGCCGATGAGCGTCGGCGGATTCGCTGCGTTGCGGGCGTTGTCTACTCGCAACGATGAACCGGAACGTGCATCGCGGCCGTGGGATAACGATCGGGACGGCTTCGTGGTGGGGGAAGGCGCGGGCGTGTTGGTACTCGAAGAATACGAGTTCGCCAAGAAGCGCGGCGCGAAGATCCTGGCCGAAATCGTTGGGTACGGGATGAGCGGCGACGCCTTCCACATGACGGCGCCGTCGGAAGATGGCGACGGTCCGTACCGGGTAATGCGCAACGCCATTCGCGACGCGCGCATCGAGCCTTCGCAGATCGATTATTTGAACGCGCACGCCACGTCCACCGACATGGGGGACAAGATCGAAACCGTGGCGATTAAACGGGCCTTCGGCGATCATGCTTATAAGTTGGCTGTCAGTTCCACCAAGTCCATGACCGGTCACCTGCTTGGCGGGGCCGGCGGTTTGGAAGCGGGCATTACGGTATTGGCGATGCGCGATCAGATCGCTCCGCCGACTATCAATCACGAGACTCCCGATCCGGCGTGCGATCTGGACTACGTTCCGAAGGTGGCCCGTCCCATGCGGATCGACTACGCTTTGTCCAACTCCTTCGGTTTTGGCGGCACGAACGGATCGTTGATCTTCAAGCGCCTGGCGGAAGAGTAATCGGATGAAGATCGTGGTCGCGCTGAAGCAAGTGCCGTCGCGGGACTCGTCGCTGCGCGTGCCGGTCGGCGCGTCGTGGATCGACGAGTCCGATATTACGTACGAAATCAACGAGCCGGACGCTTATGCGCTGGAAGCGGCGTTGCAACTCCGGGAGCAGCACGGCGGGGAAGTGATCGTGGTTTGCGCCGGACCGAATGGGGCGGCGTCGTCGGTTCGCGAAGCGTTGGCGAAGGGGGCCGACCGCGCCATTCACATTCAGGAAGACGATCTGCATCGGGCCGATACCCTTGGCTTGGCTACGCTGCTTGCCGCCGCGATTCGCGCCGAGGGTCCGGATCTAGTCCTGACCGGCCTGCAGTCCGACGATATGGGCAGCGGGCAGACGGGCGTTATAGTGGCCGAACTGCTTGGCCTGCCGAGCGCGACGATTATTATGGCCGTGGAAGTGCAGGACGGCGCGATTCGCGTCAAGCGCGAACTGGAAGACGGCTGGTTTCAGCACGTCACGCTCCCGTTGCCGGCGGTGTTGACGATTCAGAGCGGCATCAATAAGCTGCGCTACGCAACGCTGATGGGCATTAAAAAAGCGAAAACGAAGGAATTGCGTGCGATTTCCGCCGCCGAACTCGGCGGCGTGCCGGCCGCGCAAGTGCGTTGCGAAAAAGTGTATCTGCCTGGTCGCGCGAAGCAGACGCAAATTTTAGCGGGCGACGCGAAAACGGCCGCCGCCGCTTTGGCCGACAAGCTGAAGTTTGAGGTGCGGGTGATATGAGCGTCCTCGTCGTATTGGAACAATCGGGCGGCAATTTTCACCGGATGGGCTGGGAAGCCATCGTCGCGGCGAAAGAACTGGAACTTCCGGTTTCTGTGGCGACCATTGGGGCCGCTGGGGCCGCCGCTTCCAAGGCTGTTGACAAGGTGTATTCCGTTCAGCACGCGGACCTTTCGGCCTACAGCGCGGATGGCTACACAGCGGCGTTGGAGCAGTTGATTCGAGCCATTCACCCGGAATATGTCGTGTTTCCGCACACCTATCAAGTACGCGATTACGCGCCGAAACTGGCGACGAGATTTGGGCGCGTGCTGGTTAGCGATGCCGTGAAATTGAGCCGGACGGTTGCGGTGCGCCAGTTGTTTCAGGGGAAGTTGAACGCCGATTTTGCGTTATCTGCCGATGGGCCGCGGTTTGTCTCCGTGCAGGCGGGCGCATACCGCGGTGACGCGTTGGGCGAGGGGTCTCCGGAAGTGGTCGTCTTCGAGCCGGAAATGGCCAGTGGCGCCATTCGAGCCAGGGCGGAGGCGCCGTTCCGCGAGTCATCGCGGGCGGTGGATCTGACGACGGCGGATATCATCGTCAGCGTCGGGCGCGGCATCAGGGAAAAAGAAAATATCGTGCTGGTGGAGGAACTCGCCCGCGCGTTGGGCGGCGAGTTGGCCGCTTCCCGGCCGATTTGCGATAACGGCTGGCTGCCCATGGAGCGCCAGGTTGGCAGCTCCGGGCAGACCGTGGCACCGAAGGTTTATATCGCTGTCGGAATCAGCGGGGCGATCCAGCATCAAGTGGGGATGAAGGGGTCGAAGACGATTGTGGCGATCAACAAAGATCCC
>CAMDKT010000451.1 GCA_945900935.1 Candidatus Sulfopaludibacter sp. SbA3
CAATATCATCATGAATGACGTTAATTAGCGCTGAGAATGGCTCTAAATTGTGCCGATTCGCACCGCATCCGCGAACGGAGGAGTCAAGGACGGTGACCCGCGCGCCGTCCTTGGCAAGGCGCACGGCCAGATTACTTCCGATGAATCCCAGTCCACCCGTGACTAGAACCCTTTTGCCCGCGTAGTTCATTACAGTTGTTTAAGTCTACCGCTTCCAGGACGCGGACGGCTTCCAGAAGGAGGATGGAGCCGAGAGCGGAGTAGGGGCGGCGCAGATAGAATCGGCGAATGATGGTTTCTACTCCCTCCCAGGAATCGCGGACTTCACGAAAAATGGAGGCAGGGTTGCCGGCGGCGCGGGCGCGCCAGCCGCTGATGCGAGCGCAGAACCGGACAAAGTTGGAAATGAGCCGGACTTCGTTGGAGAAGAGTTGGTTGAGGAGCCTGGGTCGCCGGCGGCATTGCTCGCCGAGGCGCGCGGCCCTGGAGGGTTTTAAGCTGTCACAAATGACGGGACTGGCCCGGTGACGGAGAAGAATTTCGCGGACTTCGGCAAGGCGCACGGCGAGGCGATCAGGGAGGCGGTAAAAGGCAACGCCGATCATCCGGGGCTTAAGGACTTCGACGCCGAGTTCATCGACATGGCGGCCGGTGACCGGAGCGGCTGCGCCCCAGGTAAGGATGGCGAGGGTTTGGCCCGGTTCGGAAAAACTGTCAATCGAGCCGATGTGAGCTGGCGGGACGGCGGCGCGAACGGCGGTTTGAATGGCGATAGAGGTTGCTTTATAGGCGCGGTCGTAGCCAAAGCCGCGTTCGGCGGGAGCCTTGGCGAGGCCGCCGTCTGGCGCGCACTGGTGGCGCGCGGCTAGTGGCCGAGGGAGGATCCCAGCGGGACCGTGTTCGGCGACGATAGTGAGCGGAGTGGTATCGCCGGAGACGGCGCGCATTACGAGAACCATGGCTTGATGAAAGGCCATGGTAGCGAGGGGGTCAGCGTCATCGGCGTGGATGGCGATGAGACGGCCGGCGGCATTCTGACGGAACTGAAGCTTGGCGAGCCAGGCGGCGAGATCCGGCGAATGCGAGGGGCGATAGGGAGGCAAATGAAGCTCGACGGTGGCCAGACCGGTGGCGAGCACGGCAGTTTGGACACAGGGCGGCAGCGACTTGAGCGACTGCGGAGAGCTTGAGATAGGAAAATCGAGGGCGCGCGACGGCGTCTCGCGGACCCAGTGCAGATGAACCTGGGGGTCCGAAGTCATTCGATTCGACATATGTTCTTTCAGCGCCCCGATTCTAGCAGGCGAATGTAAAAAAACGGATCGACTGGCAGCGCGATTTTTGGCTGCTAGTGGTTGCAATCAATTGATAGATAAATACTTATTTATTCGGAAAATAAATATCGATCCCTTGTGACTCGATGAGAGCGGGGTCTGGATTTGTGCCGTAAAATGACTCCAGACCAGCGAAAGGAGGCCCTGCAGTGATAGAGCGACAACTAAGTACCGGACTCGATGTCCGCAATGACTGAGCGGCGTTTCGGATTTTAAAACCACCGGGAGGAATGGGCCCGGCGATTCGGATTCCACACAGCAACGGCGAGCCGCAACGATTTCTGATGACACTGCCGCCGGGGGTCGCCGGTGGCGGTGGAAGCCCGCTGCATACTGGCGAATTGGAGAAGGCCGGATCGGCGCCGCATTTGGCGCAACCACTGAAGATGAAGCAGATGCCCCCCGGGCAGCACGCGGACTGACGCCACCGATGCAGCGGCGCTGGCCCCGCTCAGTACGACCACAATTCCCGTCGTCTCCCAAAAAGCAGCGCCGACCTGGTCGAGCAGTCCCGTCAGGTTGGAAGCAGCCGCTACAGTAACTTTGTCTGGCGCTGACGGGCGTGCCGTGGCACATCCCTAGAGAAACAAAGCGCTAAACGCGACAGTCCAAAGCAATGCGACTTGAGACCGCGCGCAACTTCTCCTCAATGTAACTAGGCGGTCGCCGGCTGAGGCGCCTTGACCAAACACGTTGTGGCCCTGTAGCGGAAGTCTTTCGATGGTGCGTAGAGGCGATACTGTACCGAAAGCATACTAGTTGGTTCTGTTATGTTAATCTGACATAGTATTTTATCCACGACTATGAAACCTGCCGGCCATCACCGCATTGCCGCGCTTCTATTGCTCGCGCTCCCGACTATCTTGCAAGCCCAGTCCACCAAAGCCGAACTGTTCGGAACCATATGCGATCCCGGCTCCCTACCGGTGAGCCATGCCATGGTGGACTTGACCAACACGGGGACTGACGCGAAGCGTTCCGTACAGTCGGACATGCACGGCGCCTATCACTTTTTCGCCCTATCTGCCGGGAGTTATCAAATCAGCGTCGAAAAGGATGGTTTTGCAACGTTGCGACGCAGCGGCATCGTGGTCCGCGTTGGAGATCGGCTTGACATCGACTTGGAACTCCGAGTGGGCGACATCTCGCAGTCAGTCGAGGTAACGGCCGCGGCCCCACTCTTGCAGTCGAGCCGCGGAACGGCGAGCATCGTCATCGACCAAAGAAGGATCGTCGCGTTGCCACTGGATGGACGGAACTTCGTTCCATTGATTGCGCTCTCGCCTGGTGTGAACCTGCCTCCTGGCAACCTGCTGCCGCGTATCAACGGCAGCCGCCCGAGAACGAGCGAATACATCTACGACGGTATCAGCGTGTTACAGCCAGAGCCCGGCCAAGTCGCGTTCTATCCCATCGTCGACGCCATCGAGGAGTTCCGCGTGGAAACAAACAGCTACTCAGCCGAATACGGGCGTTCCAACGGGGGCGTCATCATGGTGAACCAGAAATCGGGCTCCAATCAGCTCCACGGCACACTATTTGAATTCTTTCGCAACGAAGCCATCAACGCACGAAACTTGTTCGCAAGCACGGGACCAAAACCCCGGTTCCGGCGCAACCAGTATGGCTTCGTCCTGGGCGGACCCATTCAGAAGAGCAAGACGTTCTTTTTCGTTGACTGGCAAGGCACCCGTCTGAACTCGGGTGTTGTACGGACAAGTACGGTTCCCGTAAGTGCCCAGAAGCGCGGCGTGTTCCCGCAGCCGATCTTCGACGCCCAAACCACCCGCCAGACCGCCGCAGGATACGTGCGCGATGCTTTTCTCAATAATACGGTTCCGCTCGACCGTTTTGATAGGGCCGCTCTGGCAGTCCTGGATCGCTATCCGGCACCGAACGTGTTCACGGCGACGGGCGCTGAGGCCACCGCCAATAACTACCGAAGAGTCGGCAACGACGCCACCGTGGCCGACCAGTTTGACGGACGCATCGACCATTACTTTTCGAGAAAGCACCGGCTGTTTGGACGGTGCTCGTTTCTCCGTGACGACTCCGAGCCAGCCACGCCGTTCCCAGACGGCAGCGGCACCTTCGCCGCGGCGTTCATCGGCAAGACGCTCACTCGCGCCGACAGCATCGCCGGAGAGCATACCTGGACCATGACCGCGACATCCGTCAACCAAATCCGTTTCGGTTTCACCCGCAGAGGATTCGACCGCTCCGCCCTGGCCACCGGAAAACAAGCTACGCAAATCGCACAAATCCCGAACATTCCACTGACCTCATTCCAAGACGTACTCCCCACGTACGATCTCGTGGGATTTCAGCAATTGGGCCCACCCGGAAACGGCAACGCCAAGTTCACGACTTCCGTGACGCAGTTCATCGACAACTTCTCCTGGGCCAAAAAACGTCACAGCGTGAAAGCCGGAACCGACATTCGACTGGCGCGGCTCGATGTCCTGCAACCCCCGAGTCCCACTGGCAACTTCCAGTTCACCAACATCTTCACGGCGGGCCTGAACAGCGCAGGCAGTCCGACCGCAAACACGGGCAATAGTTTCGCCTCCTTTCTCCTGGGACAAGTCACGCGTTTCAGAATCGACGCACAATCGGAGATTCTCAAACCACGAGCGGCTATCGCTGAATTCTTTGTCCAAGACGATTGGCGCGCCACCCGGAGACTATCCCTGAATTTTGGCCTGCGCTACACCCTCAACTTCCCATCGACAGTGGCGGACAATCGGGGTGCCGTGTTTAACCTGCAAACGCAGAAGCTCGACTATTTCGGACAGGGCGGATTCCCGCGGACCGCGCGTAACTTAGAGAAGAAAAACGTCGGGCCGAGAGTTGGTTTGGCCTTTAAGATCACCGACTCCTTTGTGGTACGTTCCGGCTACTCCCTCACTTGGATCGAACAGGCCGGCATCACGACGCCGTTCACCACACCGCTCTTTCCGTTCATCCAAACGCTTGGGCAACAGACCTTGGATAATCTCAACCCGGCCTTCATCCTCTCGCAAGGCCCCACGGTCGTTCCGCAACCGGCCGGCCCCGACGCGGGGCTCGGCCAGGGCGTATTTGCCGCACAGAGAGACAACGGCAGCGGCTACGCGCAACAGTGGAACCTCAGCCTACAGAAAACGTTCGGCAACGATTGGAGCGTCGAGGCGGGATACCTAGGTTCGAAGCTCACGCGCTTGGGAGTGCCGGACGTCAATCTGAACCAACTCACCGTTGATCAGCTCAAACTCGGGGCGCAACTCACGCAGCAAGTAGCGAATCCTTATTTCGGCCAGATCCCAGCAAATACGTCCCTTGGAGCACCGGCCATCGCGCGTGCGCAACTCCTGCGCGCATACCCTCGGTTCACCACCGTAACGCTGTATCGCAACAACATCGGCCATTCCACCTATCACTCTTTCCAATCCCGCGTCGAAAAACGCTTCTCGCGCGGCCTGACGTTTAGCGTCGCGTACACGTTCTCGCGATTGATCGACGATGCAGGCGAAGTATTCGACTCCGCCGTTTTGACCGGTCCGGTCGCGAACTTCCAAGCGGCGGATAGCTTCAACAAACGCCTCGAAAAGGACGTCTCCACGGGCAACGTCCCGCACATTTTCTCCAGCGGACTTGTGTATGAGCTGCCCCTCGGAAGGGGCCGGACTCATGGGCTGAAGGGTTGGCGAGATTTGTTGGCGGGGGGATGGCAGGTGGCGAGCATCGTCCGGCTCCAATCGGGCAGCCCTCTCGCGGTGACCCAAGCCACCAACCTGAATGCGTTTGCGGGCTTCGGGATTCAGCGGCCGAACTTCGCCGGCGATCCATTCCTGGCCTCCGGTCAACGGACCACGGGACGCTATTTCAACACAGCCGCGTTCACGCAAGCTCCGCAGTTCACGCTTGGTACCAGTTCCCGCAACCCAATATCCGGGCCTGGCTATCGTGTCGCGGATGTGATGATCGGCAA